>JAWVYT010000642.1:0-1501 GCA_033722595.1 Longimicrobiales bacterium | reverse complement strand
GTGTCGGGCCGGTCCCGGGTCTACGAGGCGATCGTGAAGGGCGAGAACCTCCCGGAGCCGGGGATCCCCGAGTCGTTCAACGTGCTGGTGAAGGAGCTCCAGTCGCTCGGGCTGTCCGTGACACTGGGTCGCGAAGAGTAAGGGGAGAGAAGACAGATATGATTGATTTTCCGCGTTCCAGGGATGCACGGTCGAGTGACTTCGACTACATCCAGATCAAGGTCGCCTCTCCCGAGGAGATCCGGAGCTGGTCGTACGGCGAGGTGACGAAGCCGGAGACGATCAACTACCGGAGCTTCAAGCCGGAGCGGGACGGCCTGTTCTGCGAGCGGATCTTCGGCCCGGTCAAGGACTGGGAGTGCCACTGCGGGAAGTACAAGCGGATCCGGTTCCGGGGCCACGTCTGCGACAAGTGCGGCGTGGAGGTCACGCTGTCGAAGGTGCGGCGCGAGCGGATGGGCCACATCGAGCTGGCCGTCCCCGTGGTCCACATCTGGTTCTTCAAGACGCTCCCGAGCCAGCTCGGCTACCTGCTGGGCATGACGCTCCGGGACCTGGAGAAGGTGGTCTACTACGCGAGCTACGTGGTGACCAACCCCGGGAAGCAGGACGTCGAGTACCTCGAGCTCCTCGATGAGGACGAGTACTACGACCTCCGGGTGAAGGCCCGCGAGGAGGAGGACGACGTCTTCGTGGCCGAGATCGGGGCCGAGGCCGTCCGCACGCTGCTGAGCAAGCTGGACGACCCGACCCGCAAGGTCGAGGACATGAACAAGGACGGGAAGGGCCTCGACCGGCTCGCCGACTGGCTCCGCCACGAGGTGGCGACGGAGACGAGCCAGCACCGGAAGAAGAAGAAGCTGAAGCGGCTCAAGGTCGTGGACGCGATCCGGAACTCGGGCGAGTCGCCGGATCTGCGGAACCGGCCCGAGCACATGATCCTGGACGTGATCCCGGTCATCCCGCCGGACCTGCGGCCGCTGGTGCCGCTCGATGGCGGCCGGTTCGCGACCAGCGACCTGAACGACCTGTACCGCCGGGTCATCAACCGGAACAACCGGCTGAAGAAGCTGATGGACATGCGCGCCCCGGAGGTCATCCTCCGGAACGAGAAGCGCATGCTCCAGGAGGCGGTGGACGCGCTGTTCGACAACGGGCGCCGGAGCAAGGCGATCCGGGGTCGCGGCAAGCGGCCGCTCAAGTCGCTCTCCGACATGCTGAAGGGGAAGCAGGGCCGCTTCCGTCAGAACCTGCTCGGGAAGCGGGTGGACTACAGCGGCCGTAGCGTGATCGTGGTCGGCCCGGAGCTGAAGCTGCACCAGTGCGGCCTGCCGAAGGCCATGGCGGTGGAGCTCTTCAAGCCGTTCATCATCCGGGAGCTGGAGAAGCACGGCGAGGCGGAGACGGTCAAGCGGGCCAAGAAGATCGTCGAGCGCGACGACCCGAAGGTCTACGAGGTCCTCGAGGACATCATCAAGGACCACCCGGTGCTGCTGAACCG
>JAWVYT010000641.1:0-1512 GCA_033722595.1 Longimicrobiales bacterium | reverse complement strand
TCCCTCGTGCTGGGCTGGGACCCGCTCCGGGGCAGCCGCGCCGTGGTGGGCAACGAGGAGCTGCTGGCCTGGGGGCTCACGCTGCCCGGGATCACCTGGGGGCTCCTGGCCGGCGCCTTCGGCATCATGGCCGCCGTGGTCCGGTACGCCGGCCTCTTCCACATCATCAGCGACGACCTGCGGGGCCGCGCGCCGGGGCTCCGGCAGACCGCGCTCGACCTCGCGCCGCGACTGCCCGCGCTGTTCCGCCTGTGCGTGGTCTCCGTGGCGGCGGGCGCGGCGCTCGCGCTGCCCGTGGCCGCCGGGCTGGCGGCCATCAAGGCCACCGTGCTCGGCCGGTACGACATCAACTACTACCTCGCGACCCGACCCCCGGAGTGGAGGGTCGCGCTCGTGATGGCCGCCGGCTGGGTCCTCATCGTGGGGCTCCCCGCCCTGTGGGTCGCGGGGCGGAGCGCGCTGGCGCTGCCGGCGTACCTGGACGGCCACCAGCCCCTCCCGGCCGCGCTCCGGGAATCGTGGGCCCGGACGCGGGGCGCGGCCGCCCGCACGGCCCGCACCCTGGGGCTGGCCGTCGGCGCCTGGCTGCTGGGCCGCGCGCTGGTCGGCGCGGCGTACGTCGCGCTCGGCTCGGCGGCCGTGAGCGCGCTGGGGTCGCTGACCCGGTCGCTGGAGCCGCTGGTCCTGGCCACCGCGGCCTACGCGCTCGGGCTGATCGTCCTCGACGCCGTGATCGCGTTCACCGGCTTCGCGTTCGTGGCGACCGTCCTCACGAAAGCCTACTACGAGGACACCGATCTGCACGCGCGCGCCCCGCCGCCCGTGACGCTGCAGGAGCTGCCCGCCCACGTCGCGGCCCGGATCCAGGCCATCTTGAGACCCCGAACGGCGGTCCCCGTCGCCGCGCTCCTGCTCGTGGTCAGCGCCGGCGCCAGCGGCGCGCTCATCGGCCGGACCCCCGACCCCGGGCCCGTTATCGTGACGGCGCACCGGGGCGGCCCGCCGCCCGCGCCGGAGAACACGCTGGCCGCGCTCGAGCGCGCGATCGATGCGGGCGCCGACTGGGCCGAGATCGACGTGCAGCGCACCCGCGACGGGACCGTCGTCGCCGTACACGACGCCGACCTGATGCGCATGGCCGGCGACCCCCGGCGGATCCGGGCGACGACCTACGCCGAGCTCGAGGGCGTCGTCCAGCGGCCCGACGACGGCTCGCCGCCGGCCGAGCGCCGCGTGGCCACCCTCGCCGAGATCCTCGACCGGTCCCAGGACCGGATCGGGATCCTGATCGAGCTCAAGTACTACGGCGCCGACCCGGAGCTAGCCGGGGCCGTCGTCCGGGCCGTCCGACGGGCCGGGATGTCCGGCGAGGTGCGCGTCATGTCCCTCGACTACCCCGCCGTGCGCGACGTGCAGCGGCTGGCCCCGCGGATCTCCACCGGCTACGTGGCCGCGGCCGCCGTCGGCGACCTCGGTCGGCTGCCCGTGGACTTCATCGCCGTGGCCCGTAAC
>JAWVYT010000640.1:0-1512 GCA_033722595.1 Longimicrobiales bacterium | reverse complement strand
GCTCGTAGAACGCGACCGCCGGCCGGTCCCCGTACCGCTCGGCGATGGCTTTCCAGAACCGGAGCGTCTCGGTCCGGGTGGTGTTGTAGCCGTCGCTCTGGAACAGCTCGGTGACGGGGTTCCCGATGGTGTGCCAGTCCAGGATGACCCAGAGCCCCACGTCTTCCGCCCAGCCGATCCCGTCATCGAGCAGCGCCAGGTAGGCGTCCTTGCCCCGGGCGCGCCACGCCCGCGGGTGCACCGGGAGTCGCACCACGTTCGCGTTCCAGCCCTCGCGGGCCTCCTCGAACAGCGCCCGCGTCCAGACGCCCTCCCGGTCCAGCCGGTCCGGGTCGGAGAAGGAGAAGCCGCGGAGCATGACGGTCTCGCCGTCCGGCCCCACGAAGCGGCTCCCCTCCACCCGGAGCCGCTCCGGCGGATCGGCCTGCGCGTGGGCCGGGGCCGGGGCCATCGCCGCGGCCAGGAGCCCGAGGGCCAGCGCTGCGGCGAGCGCGGCCGGCGTCCGTCGTGACGGGCCCGCCGCTCGGGCGGTGGACGGGGTCGGGTGTCTAACGCGTGAATCGGTCATGGAACGTCGCTCCGTATTCGGTCGGTATTCCGTTGTAGCTGCGGATCAGGTCCAGGGGCGATCCCCAGACGTTCCACACCCACGCCAGGTAGTTCCCGTCGCGGGCGTCCATCCAGTCCATGAGGCCCGTGACGAAATCGCTGCCGCCGTCGTCCTGGCCGAACTCGCCCAGCACCACCGGCACGGCATCGGTCACGGGATCGATCTGCGTGTCCCAGCAGTGACGCGTGCTGCAGCCGCTGAAGCTGTAGACGTGCCACGAGGCCGCGAGCCGGTCGAGGGGGTCGTCGGGGGCGTACTCGAGCCAGCGGAGCAGGCTGGAGGCGTACCGGACACCGGCCAGGAGGATGACGTTCTCCGCGCCGGCCGCGCGGACGGTGTCCACCAGCTCGCGCATGCCCGCGGCCTGGTAGTCCAGGCCGGCGCACGTTCCGCCGTCCCGCCAGCAGCGCCACGCCTCCGGCGAGTCGGAGTTCCCGTCGGGGTGCGGCTCGTTGAAGAGGTCCAGGACCACGGACCGGTTGCCGCCGAACCGCTTCGCGACCTGGGCCCAGAACGCCGGTACGTGGTCCCGGTCCGGCATCGGCCGCTGGCCGTCCGCGAGGACCGTGTCCGGCGCGCTCCAGTGCAGGTCGAGGATGGCCACGAGGCCGTGGTCGTTGAGCCGGTAGACGAACGCCGCGATCGAGTCCCGGTACGCCTGCCCGGAGGAGGCGGGGTCGATCCCGTTGACGCCCAGCCAGCACTGCGCGTTCAGGGGCACCCGGACGACATTGATCTCCCAGGAGACCATGGCCTCGATGGCCGCGTCGTCCACCGGCCCGTCGAAGATGCCGTGCCCCTGGACACACATGTACTCCGTGCCCGATCGGTTCACGCCCCGGAGCCGGATCCGCTCGCCTTGCCCGTTCACCAGCACGGGCCCCAGCACGTCGATGGCCGGC
>JAWVYT010000639.1:0-1515 GCA_033722595.1 Longimicrobiales bacterium | reverse complement strand
GAGAAGGCGAAGGACGTGAAGGACTCGTCGCTGAAGGTCTCGCCGGGTATGACCGGCGACGTCATCGACGTCAAGATCTTCAGCCGCCGGATCGACGACCCGCTCCTCGAGAAGGACCGGGGTGAGCGGATCGGGCAGCTGCGGACGTGGGAGCGTGAGGAGATCCAGCGGATCACGGAGGCCCGCGACGAGGAGCTCCGGGAGCTGCTGAAGCTGAACACGGTGGCCCTGATGCTGAAGAAGGGGACCGTGGAGCCGCTGGTCGAGGAGGGGACGAAGCTGCTGGTGGACGTCCTGGACACCCTCGACTTCAACGAGATCGACCTGACCACGCTGAAGGTCCAGAACAAGGCCGCGAACGAGCGGATCCGGAAGCTGATCGACACCGCGAAGTCGCGGATCGAGAAGGTCCGGGAGAAGACCGAGGAGCAGATCGACAAGGTCTTCCAGCCCGACGAGCTGTCGCCGGGCGTGGTGCAGCTGGTGAAGGTGTACCTGGCGGAGAAGCGGAAGATCAGCGTCGGCGACAAGATGGCCGGCCGCCACGGGAACAAGGGCATCATCGCCCGGATCGTGCCCGAGGAGGACATGCCGTTCCTCCCGGACGGGACGCCGGTGGAGATCGTGCTGAACCCGCTGGGCGTGCCCAGCCGGATGAACGTGGGACAGATCCTGGAGACGCACCTGGGGATGGTGTGCGAGCTGCTCGGCTTCGAGGCCAAGACGCCGGTCTTCCAGGGCGCCACCGAGGACGAGGTGGGCGCGCTGCTGAAGCTGTCCGGCGTGCTCTGGGCCCACGACGCGCTCGGGATCAAGGGCGTGAAGCCGCCGACGTTCGCGGAGAAGGAGTCGCTGGAGCTGATCCAGGGGATCCAGCAGGCGCCGACGCCCGAGCGGGTGACGGACGTCTCCGGGAACGGGAAGGACCCCAACGAGATCGGCCTGGGCCACTCCGTGGACCGGTTCCTCGACGACCTGCCGAAGAACGTCTTCGAGAAGCTCGAGGAGTTCAAGGAGTACATGGTCGAGGCGGCGAAGGAGCTGGCGGAGCGCCAGGACACGAACATGACGGACGCGTTCCCGGCGATCGGGGCGCTGGCCCGGAAGCGGACCAACCTGGACGGCCTCGACGAGGCGCTCCGGGAGTTCGCCGCCGAGGCGGGCTTCCTGCCGGCCGGCAAGATCTGGCTGCGGGACGGCCGGAGCGGGCAGAAGTTCGAGCACCCGGTGACGGTGGGCTCGATCTACATGCTGAAGCTGAGCCACCTCGTGGACGACAAGATCCACGCCCGGAGCATCGGGCCGTACTCGCTGGTCACGCAGCAGCCGCTGGCCGGGAAGGCGCAGTTCGGCGGCCAGCGGTTCGGGGAGATGGAGGTGTGGGCGCTGGAGGCGTACGGCGCCGCGCACACGCTGCAGGAGATCCTGACCGTGAAGTCGGACGACGTGTCGGGCCGCTCGCGGGTCTACGAGGCGATCGTGAAGGGCGAGAACCTGCCGGAGCCGGGGATCCCG
>JAWVYT010000638.1:0-1525 GCA_033722595.1 Longimicrobiales bacterium | reverse complement strand
TCATGATCACGGCGCTGACGGTGCTGGCGCTGGTCTTCTTCAGCGACGAGCTGGCGCGGATGGGTCCGGCGGTGGACTTCGAGCTGATCCTGCCGTGGGCGCTCCGTAACTTCGTCCCCGCAGGCCTGCTGGGGCTCCTGATCGCGGCGCTCCTGTCGGCGTTCATGTCGACCTACGCCGCCACGGTCAACGCGGCTCCGGCCTATATCGTCAACGACCTCTACAAGCGGTACGTGAACCCGGACGCCGAGGAGAAGGTCTACGTCCGCATGAGCTACATCACGTCGCTGGCCGTGGTGGTGATCGGGACCGGACTCGGGTTCTTCATCGCGTCGCTGAACGACATCGTCCAGTGGATCGTGGCCGCGCTCTACGGCGGCTACACCGCGTCCAACGTGCTGAAGTGGTACTGGTGGCGGTTCAACGCCTACGGCTACTTCTGGGGGATGGCGGCCGGGATCCTGGCGGCCATGGCGATCCCGGCGATGTTCCCCGGCGTCACCCCGATCTACACGTTCCCCATCATCCTCGCCGTCTCGCTGGTCGGCTGCGTCATCGGCGCGCTCATGACACCCGCCGACGACCTGGAGGTGCTGAAGGAGTTCTACCTCCGGACCCGGCCGTGGGGCTTCTGGGGCCCGGTCCACCGGGCCGTGGCGCGGGAGCGGCCGGAGGTGACCCGGAACCGGCACCTCCGGCGGGACGCGTTCAATATCGTGGTCGGGATCGTGTGGCAGACGGCGCTCGCCGCTACCGGCATCTTCCTGGTGCTCCAGGACTGGCGCTGGCTGGCGCTGTGCGTGGGGCTGGTCGTGGTGACCAGCGGGATCCTGAAGCGGAGCTGGTACGACCGGATCGAGGACTGGCCGGACGGCGTGGCCGCGACGGACGCCCGGGCGGACGCCCCGGCGACGGCCACGGCCTGACGGACCGACGACCCGAGGAGGCGGCATGGCAGCGGAAGGCAGCGCGGCGTTCGACGAGCGGCTGGCCCGGCTCGAGGCGGAGCACGAGGCGCTGCTTGGCCGGCGGAACGAGCCGGCGGGCGAGGGCGGGCTCGTCCAGCGCTACCGCCACCCGGCGCTGACCGCGGCCCACACGCCGCTCGCCTGGCGCTACGACCTGAGCCCGGCCACCAACCCGCACCTGCTGGAGCGGCTGGGGATCAACTCGGTGTTCAACCCCGGCGCCATCCGGCACGACGGCCGATACCTGATGGTCGCCCGTGTCGAGGGGTACGACCGCAAGTCGTTCTTCGCGGTGGCGGAGAGCGCGAACGGGATCGACGGCTGGCGGTTCCGGGACTACCCCGTCCGGCTGCCGGAGACCGACGAGCCCGACGTGAACGTCTACGACATGCGTCTCACCCGTCACGAGGACGGCTGGATCTACGGCGTCTTCTGCACGGAGCGCAAAGATCCCGAGGCTCCGCCCGGGGACACGTCGGCCGCCGAGGCGCAGTGCGGCATCGCCCGGACGAAGGACCTGATGACCTGGGAGCGCCTGCCCGACCTGCGCACGCCCT
>JAWVYT010000637.1:0-1537 GCA_033722595.1 Longimicrobiales bacterium | reverse complement strand
TGACGCGTTTCTCCAGCTGATGGTCGGGAGCGAGCTGCCGGCGAGCACCGCGCGGGCCGAGCGGGAAGGGTTCTGGCGCGTCGCCCTGGGCAGGTCGTTCCAGGAGGGGCGATTCGGTCGGGTCTGGTCGCCCATGGTGGAAGTGCTGGGCGCCCGTGCCCTGGAGGCGGGGGCCGCGACCCACTGGGACGTCGTGCCGCAGATCCAGGTGACGCTGAACACCCGACAGCACGTGATGGCCAACATCGGTGTCCGGCTGCCGGTAGGGGACGAGGCTCGTGAGCCGACGGTACTGGTCTACGTCCTGTGGGACTGGTTCGATGGCGGGTTCCTCGAAGGCTGGTGAGGGGAAAGACGATGGCGATACCGGACTCGGGCATCCTCGAGGTACCCCGGACGTGGGGCCGGCCGGCATGGACCGGCCTCGTCCTGGCAGCGCTGGTCAGCGGCGCGCCCGCCGCAGCGCAGCACGGGGACGCGGCGGACGCGCTCTTCGTGACCGCCGGGACCTGCATGGCGTGCCACAACGGGCTCGTCTCGCCGGACGGCCGCGACCTTTCCTTCGGCACCCGCTGGCGGGCTTCCATGATGGCCAACGCGGCCCGGGATCCGTACTGGCAGGCCGCGGTCAAGCGGGAGACGCTGGACCACCCCGACGCGGCGGCCGCCATTCAGGACGAGTGCTCGAAGTGCCACATGCCCATGGCCCGCTTCGAGGCCCACGCCGCGGGCGGGGAGTACGCATCGTTCGGCAACCTGCCGTGGCAGGCGGGCTCCACCCCGCGGGCGCATGCCCTCGCCGCGGACGGCGTCTCCTGCACGGTCTGCCACCAGATCGAGCCCGGCGGTCTCGGCGAGGAGGCCACCTTCACCGGCGAGTTCCGGGTGGATACCGGTACGCCGATGGGCCGGCGGGCGGTTTACGGGCCGTACGACGTCGCTCCCGGCCCGTCGCGGGCGATGGCCAGCTCCGGCGGGTTCCGGCCGACCGCGGGTGAGCACATCCGGGAGTCGGGGCTGTGCGCCTCGTGTCACACGCTCTTCACCCACGCCCGCAACGACGACGGCGAGGTGGTCGGCGAGCTGCCGGAGCAGGTCCCGTTCCTGGAGTGGCTGCACTCGGAGTACCGGGATGAGCGGAGCTGCCAGGGGTGCCACATGCCCGAGGTCGGCGCCGGGACGCCGATCAGCTCGGTCCTTCCGACCCCCCGGGCCGGCGTGCGACGCCACGTGTTCCGGGGCGGCAACTTCTTCATCCCCCGGGTCTTCAACACGTTCCGGAGCGAGCTCGCGGTGGAAGCGCTCGCTGCCGAGCTGGACGGCCTGGTCGCCGCCACCGAAGCGTTCCTCTCCTCGAGCGCCGCCGGCCTCGCAGTGGAGGATGGCGCCATAGACGACGGCGTGCTCGGCTTCGAGGTAGCCGCGACCAACCTCGCCGGTCACAAGCTGCCCACGGCGTACCCGTCCCGGCGGGCCTGGCTCCACGTCACCGTCCGGGACGCCGACGGGCGGACCGTCTTCGAGTCGGGGCGGCTCC
>JAWVYT010000636.1:0-1538 GCA_033722595.1 Longimicrobiales bacterium | reverse complement strand
TGCCGGGACGCGCTCATGGAGGCGGCCAGGGCCACCGTGGGCGAGGGCGCGGGGGCCCGGGTCGGCGTGGTCCGGGGCGACGACATCCTGGACCGCCTCGAGGCGCTCATCGACGCGGGCCACGAGCTCCGGCACATGGAGACGGGCGCGCCGCTGGCCGATGTCCTGGACCGGGTGGCCAGCGCGAACGCGTACATCGGGGCCGGCCCCATTGTGGAGGCCCTGGAGCGGGGAGCCACGGTGGTCATCACCGGGCGATCCACGGACACGGCCCTGACCTACGCCCCCATGATGCACGCCTTCGGCTGGGCCGAAGACGACTGGGACCGGCTGGCCGCCGGGGTCGTGGCCGGCCACATCAACGAGTGCGGCGCCCAGGCGAGCGGCGGGAACTGCCTCATCGACTGGGAGGACATGCCCGACCTGGCGGGGATCGGCTATCCCATCATCGAGGCCCGCCCGGACGGCAGCTTCGTGGTCACGAAGCACGAGGGTACCGGGGGACGGATCACGCCCGCCGTCGTGAAGGAGCAGCTGCTGTACGAGCTTGGCGACCCGACGGGGTACATCACCCCGGACGTCGTGGCCGATTTCACCACCATCCGGCTCGTGGAGGACGGCGAGAACAGGGTGAAGGTGTACGGCGTGGAGGGCGGACCCCGGACGGACAGCCTGAAGGTGTCGATCGCCTACCGCGACGGGTTCAAGGCGGTGGGCACGCTGGTCTACGCCTGGCCCGACCCGGTCGCGAAGGCGGAACAGGCCGACCGCGTGCTTCGCGAGCGCCTCGACCGGCTCGGCCTCGAGTTCGACGAGATCCTGACCGAGCTCGTCGGGTGGAACGCCACCCACGGCCATCTGGCGGGACCGCCGCCCGATGACCTGCCCGAGATCCAGCTGCGGGTGGGCGTCCGGGCGCGTGACCGGGCGCCGGTGGAACGATTCACCCGCGAGATCGCGCCGCTGATCCTCAGCGGGCCGCCGTCGGTCACGGGATTCGCCGGCGGCCGACCCCGGGTGCAGGAGGTCATGGCGTTCTGGCCGGCGCTGATCGACCGGGAGGTCATCGAGAAGGACCTGCGGGTGGAAGTGATGGAAGCGTAGAACGCTCGACCGCCTCGAGTATTCCAGTGCGATGGAGGGTGGAAGTGCCACGAGTGCAGCTCAGGGACATTGCCCACGCCCGATCCGGCGACAAGGGCGACACCGTGAACGTGGGCGTCATCGCGAAGGACCCGGCCCATTACGATCTGCTGGTCAGGGAGCTGACGGCGGACCGCGTCAAGGAGCACTTCGGTGAGCGGGTGAAGGGCGAGGTCGAACGCTTCGAGCTGCCGAACCTGGGCGCGCTGAACTTCCTGCTCCACAACGCGCTGGGCGGCGGTGGGACGGTGTCGCTCATGACCGACGCGCAGGGGAAGACCTTCTCCACCGCGCTGCTCCGCCTCGAGATCGACATCCCGCACGAGAAAGGCGTCTGACATGCCCGACGAACCGATCCTGTCCGAGCTCGAGGACGGCGTCCTCACGGTCACCCT
>JAWVYT010000635.1:0-1540 GCA_033722595.1 Longimicrobiales bacterium | reverse complement strand
GGGCGTCGATGGAGCCCCAGAGACACACTCCGAAGGCCAGCGCCGTGTCGCCCGGGGCCCAGACAGGGTCCGCGACCAGCGTCTCACCCTCACCCTGGATCAGAGGGGTCGATACCCCCCGGTCGTAATCGTAGAGCCACAGCGCGAAGGACTCGGCCATGACCACCCAGGGATGCTCTCGGGCCGCTCGGAACGTCCAGGTCCGCCGCTGCCGGAGGGTGTCGACGATCTCGCCGTCGCGATCGACCAGGAGCTTCTCCCGGTTGCCCAGGGTCGGCAGGTAGATCAGGGATCCGGAGGCGGAAACGGAGGCCGACAGCTCGACGTCAGTGTCGCGAACGGCCCCCGTCAGGACCACCGGCTGGCCCACCACCTGCGACCCGTCCCGTGCCGCCCGCTGTCCGAAGAGCGCGAACCCAGCGGGCACCCGTCGCGCGTAGACGAGCCGGTCGGGCGGGACGAACGTGGGTCGCAGCGCCGCCTCGACCACCTCGGTCATCTCGCCCGTTCCGAGGTCGGCATGCACGACGCTGCCCCCGTACGCTCCGTTCTCGGAATCGGCGGTCCGTCGCCGCTGGAACACCACCGACCGTCCGTCGCCCACGAGAGACGGCGAGCGGAAACTGATGGACGCGGAGTCCAACGGGAGGACCAGAGCGCACCCGTCGGGGCCGACTCGCTCGATGCCCCGGCGCGTCGCCAAGACGATGAGGTCGCCCTTGCCCCAGGACCCCGAGGTCGCCCCCTCCACCTCGCACACGCTCCTGGGCCCGGAAGCGCCGAGGTCCAGGCGCATCAGCTGGCCGTCGGCGAAGTACCCGATGGACTGTCCGTCCGGCGACCAGAACGGGTTCTCCGCGCCCGTCGTTCCGGGGAGCAGCTCGGATTCCAGCCTGTCGAGCCGCCGGAGCCGCAGTCGCCGCTCCCCTTCCGCGGAGAGCGACACGAAGGCGAAGCTCCGGCCATCGGGGGACAGCGCCCCGAACGAGCGGCGGTCGGCGAAGTCCTCGCCGTCTGGCGGCAGGATCTCCGAGACGACGACGTCGGCCCCGGGCCCGGGCGCCGGCCCCCAGGTCCGGCCGAGCACCAGACCGAGGGCGAGAGCCGACGCCACGGCGACCGCGACCGCCGCCATGCGCCCCCGGGTCCAGTGTCGTCCCGAGGCGGATTCCGCTTGCCTGCTGCCGTGGCGGAAGCCCGGGGTCGCAAGAGCGTGAGCGAACGCGCGGGCGTCGGCGAAGCGATCGGCGGGCAGCCGCTCCAGCGATTTCCTGAGGACAGCGTCGACGTGGGGTGGGATCGAAGGCCGGGCCGCCGTCGCCGACGGTGGATCTTCGGTGAGGATCTTCGCCAGAACCGCCTGGGCCGTGCTCCCCGTGTGCGGGGGGTCCCCCACCAGCACCTCCCAGAGCACGCAGCCCAGGGAGTAGACGTCGCTGGCCGCCGTGGCGTCCCGGTCGGCCGACGCCTGCTCGGGGCTCATGTAGTACGGCGTCCCGACGCTCAGCCCGGTCTCGGTCATGCGTCCGCCGCCCGCGGC
>JAWVYT010000634.1:0-1543 GCA_033722595.1 Longimicrobiales bacterium | reverse complement strand
GTCCGACGGGCTCATGCGCGACTCCCGTTCCCGGTGTCCTCGTAAATATCTCACTTCCAAGATAATGTCTCGGGCCGGGCTGTCAACCGGGGGTGCTGGCCTCACGGGGCCGGGCGGGTCAGCTTGGGTGCCATGAGCGACGATTTCTGGGAGGATCCCGAGCGGGTGGAGCGGTTCGCGGACCGGGAGCCGGACCATCGGCTGCAGCGTCTGGTGCCCGCGTACGACGATCCTGCGGCCGTCCGCGTACTGGATCTGGGGTGCGCCGGAGGCCGGAACACGGTGTTCCTGGCGGAGCGCGGGTTCGACGTGTGGGCCCTGGACGCCGCCGGCGCGATGGTGGAGCGCACACGGGCCCGGGTGGCGGAGCGGCTGGGCCGGGCCGAGGCGGAGCGTCGGGTGGTGCGGGGTCGGATGGACGACCTCTCCCGGTGGCCGGACGGTGCGTTCGAGCTCATCGTGGCTCTCGGGATCCATCACGCCGCCGAGAGCTGGTCGGAGTGGCAGCGGGCCGCCTCCGAGACCGCCCGCGTTCTGGCGCCCGGCGGGCTGCTTCTGCTGAACCAGTTCACTCCCGAGGTCGACCTGACCGGCGACGGCGTCGAGCCCGTCCCCGGCGAGCCGCACGTCTACACCGGGTTCCCGTCCGGGCGTGCCGTGCTCCTGGACGCCGACGCGCTGGACCGGGAGTGGCAGCGTCGCGGCCTCGATCCGGTGGAGCCGAGCGAGACGAAGCACGTGGAGCTGGATGACGGTACCCGCCGCGTCAGCGTCAACGCATTGTACGGCAGATTTGAGATCTGAGATTTGAGATTTGAGATTTGAGATTCGAGATTTGAGATCTGAGATCGGCCCGGACTCCGGTTTCACGATGTACGCCGAACCACCGCGAGCCGACTCCATCCAGGTGGCAACGCGCTGGACCGCGTTCGGGTTGGACGGGATCCGGGTGGACGTCCGGAGTGAGCTGGAGAACCGGGGCGCCTTCTTCCCGGAGCTCCGGCGGACCGCGAGGTCCATCCTTACCCGGCCCGCCTGCGGGCTTTCATCGGCCTCGGGCTCCCGGTACGTTCGGGACGATGATCCCCACGCTCCTACACCCGGGAGCCCGAATGATCCACGTCGAGATTGAGACGACCATCGATCGGTCCATCGAGGACGTATTCGAGCGGCTGGTGGATATCCCCCGCTACCCGGAATGGATGCCCGATGGCGGGCTGTTCATCCACTGCACGCAGGACTCCGACGGCCCCGTCGGTCCGGGGACCGAGTACACCGATGTGACCCGCCTGGGGACGGCAAAGGGAAGGGTCGTGGAGTTGGATCCGCCTCGACGGGTGGTGTTCGAGTACGTGTTCCGTCTCTTCGGCCGGATGGTGATGCGCGGCCGCCCCGCCTACGACCTCGAGCGGGCAGGCGACGGCACGCGGGTCCACCACCAGGCCCGGGGCAGGCTCTTCGGTGTCTTCCGGCTCTTCCGGCCCGTGGTCCAGAAGATCGCGGAGAGCGAGCGGAGCCGGACGGTCCGGGCGCTCGAGAGGTC
>JAWVYT010000633.1:0-1546 GCA_033722595.1 Longimicrobiales bacterium | reverse complement strand
TCGGGGTTCACGTTCTCGAAGTAGCGGTTGTTGATCTGGACCACCGTGGGGAAGCCGCAGGCGCCGAGGCACTCGGCCTCGATGACGGTGAACTCGCCGTCCCCGCTGATCTGGCCGGCCTCGGTGTCGGTGTGCTCCAGGAAGGCCTGGAAGACGTCGTGGCCGCCGCACAGGTTGCACGAGACGTTCGTGCACACCTGGATCAGGTGCCGGCCCACCGGCCGCTTGTTGTACATGGTGTAGAACGTCGCCACGCCCCGGACGGTGGCCGGCGACTCGTCCACGATCTCGGCGACCCGCTCCATGGCCTCCTGGGAGAGGTGGCCCCGGATCTCCTGGGCCAGGTTGAGCAGCGGCAGCATGGCGGCCCGCTTGGTCGGGTAGCGGGACAGGATCTTCTCCACCCGCTTCCGGTGCGGCCCTTCGAAGAGCGGCGCCTCCGGGTCCCGCTCGGCCCGCTGGTACGGCACCGCCGTGACCCCCCCGTGGTCCCAGCCCTCCTCGGGCTGTTCGCCCACGTACTCCACGCCCCGGACCTGGGACTCGGAGAGGTCGAACTCACCGGTCTCGCCGGCCCACCCCGGGTTCTTCTTCCCGTCACTCACCGATCGATCTCCCCCAGCACGATGTCCAGGCTCGCGTTGGTCGCGATGACGTCCGCAAGCAGATGCCCCTCCACCAGCCGCGGCAGGGCGCTGATGTTCACGAAGCTGGGCCCGCGGATGTGCCACCGGACCGGCTTGGAGCCGCCGTCGCTGACCACATACATCCCCAGCTCGCCCTTCGAGCTCTCCACGCCGAACCAGCTCTCGCCCGGGGGTGCCTTCACCCCCTCCATGACCACCTTGAAGTGATGGATCATGGACTCCATGTCGTTCATGGCGTCGGTCTTCGACGGGAGGATCACCCGCGGGTCCTGCACGTTCACGGGCCCGTCCGGCAGCCGGTCCAGCCCCTGTCGGATGATCCCCAGGCTCTGCCGCATCTCCTCCATCCGGCAGAGGTAGCGGTCGTAGTTGTCGCCGTGCTCGCCCACAATGACGTCGAAGTCGTACGTCTCGTAGTCGTAGTACGGCCGATCCTTCCGGACATCGTAGTCCACGCCGGTCGACCGCAGGTTCGGCCCGCTGAGCCCCGCGTCGATGGCCTCCTCGCCGGTGATCACGCCGATCCCCTGGTTCCGGCCGATCCAGAGGTTGTTCCGGGTCAGGAGCGTCTCCACCTCGTCCAGCGTCTTCGGCATGACCTCGTCGGTCCAGTACCGGAGCTCCTCCACGAAGCCCGCCGGGAAGTCGGCCATCATCCCGCCCACCCGGGTCGCCGACGTGGTGATCCGGGCGCCCGTGAGGGCCTCGTGCATGTTGTAGATCTCCTCCCGACGCTGGAACGTGTAGAGGAAGACCGTGAAGGCGCCGATATCCAGCGCGGTGGTCCCGATCCAGATGAGGTGGCTGAAGATCCGGTCCAGCTCCATGAGGATCACCCGCATCACCTTGCACCGCTCGGTGATCTCGATCCCCATCAGCTTCTCCACCGCTGCCACGTA
>JAWVYT010000632.1:0-1557 GCA_033722595.1 Longimicrobiales bacterium | reverse complement strand
GACGCTCTCGACGATCAGCGAGTGCAGCTCCGGCGTGTCCAGCGTGGTGGGCATGCGATAATCCAGGAGCGACGGCGCGTCGTGGAGCCCCGCCTTGCCCTGGCTCGCGGCCTTGACGGTCTGGGCCTCCATGAGCGCTTCGCCGAACCCCATGTACGCCGACCCCTCCATCTGGCCCTCCACCAGCACCGGGTTCAGCGCGCGGCCGCAGTCGTGGGCGATCCAGATGTTCTTCACGTCCACGAACCCCGTCGCCTCGTCGACCTCGACCTCCGCCACGTGCGCGGTGAACGAGTAGGCCGGTGATGCGCCGATGGTGCCGCCCCGGTAGTCGCCGTGGACGTCCTTGGGCGTGTCGTAGTGCCCCACCGAGCCCAGGGTGCCGTACTCCTCCTCCGCCCGGTTGAACGCCTCCGAGATCGGCATCTTCCGGTCCGTGTCCCTCAGGTCGAACGCCCAGCCGCCGGCGAGGCCCACGCGTTTCGGCTCGATCGACCAGGCCGCGGCCACCACCGCCTCCACCTTCTCCCGGAGCTGCCGGGCGGCGTGGACGGCGGCGTTGCCGACCATGAAGGTCTCCCGCGACGAGTAGGCGCCCAGGTCGACGGGGACGGTGTCGGTGTCGGTGGAGACCACGCGCACGTAGTCGAGCGGAACGCCCAGCTCCTCGGCCGCGATCTGGGCCACCACGCTGTCGCTGCCCTGGCCGATCTCGCTGGCGCCGGTCCAGACGGTGACGCGGCCGGAGCGCTCCACGGCCATCTGGATCGCCGACTGCGGCATCTCGTTCGGGTAGATCGGGTAGTTCGTGCCGGAGATATAGGTCGACCCGGCGACGCCGAGCCCCTGCCCTCGCGGCAGCCGCCCCCACCGCTCCTTCCACCCGCTGGCCTCCTCGACCGCGTCGAGGCACTCCAGGAACCCGTTCGACTGGACCCGGAGCTCGTTGATCGTGCGGGTGTTCTCGCCCAGGAAGTTGCGCCGGCGCAGCTCGATGGGGTCGAGCCCGAGCTCGCGTGCCAGCTTGTCGAGCTGGACCTCGAAGGCGAACCGGGGCTGCACGCTGCCGTGACCCCGCTTCGGGCCGCACGGCGGCTTGTTCGTGTACGCCCGCACGCTGTGGAACCGGTACGAGCCGAACCGGTAGGGCGCGGTCAGGAGCTGTCCGGAGTAGTAGGTCGTCACCAGCCCGAACGACGCGTACGCGCCGCCGTCCAGGACGATGTCGTGGTCGACGGCCCGGATCGTCCCGTCACGGTCGGCGCCCAGCCGGCACTTCATCCGCATCGGGTGGCGCCCCCGGTGCGAGTAGAAGACCTCCTCGCGCGTGTACAGGATCTTGACCGGACGGCCCGTGAGCTGTGCCAGCTTCGCGACGCAGAACTCCAGGTCGAACGGCTCCGACTTCCCGCCGAACGCGCCGCCCACCGCGGGCTGGACCACGCGGATCCGGGCCACGTCCAGGTCCAGGACCCGGGCCAGCTCCCGGTGCAGGTAGTGGGGAACCTGCGTCGAGGACCACACGGTCAGCTTCCCGTCGGGGTCCATCATCCCGAG
>JAWVYT010000631.1:0-1563 GCA_033722595.1 Longimicrobiales bacterium | reverse complement strand
GGTCTACGACTCGGTCGGCCAGGCCACCTTCCGGGGCAGCCTGGCGTCGCTCCGGCCCCGGGGCACGCTGGTCCTCTACGGCCAGTCGAGCGGCCCCGTGGAGCCGTTCGATCCCCGGGACCTCGCGGCGGGCGGCTCGCTGTTCCTGACCCGACCGAACCTGCGGGACTACGCCACGGACCGGGCCGAGGTCGGATGGCGAGCCGGCGAGCTCATGGACGCGGTCCGGCGGGGCGAGCTCGAGGTCCGCGTCCACGACGTGCTCCCGCTGGAGAACGCGGCGGAGGCCCACCGGCGACTCGAGGGCCGGGAGACTTCGGGGAAGGTGCTGCTGCGGACGTGACGGGCCGGGGGGTCAGCCCCCGGTGTCCTTCTCCTTCTTGGATCGGTCGGGGCCCCCGCCCTCACGGCCGTGATCGTCGCCCTCGCGGTCGCCGCCCCGCCGGTCCCGCCAGCGCTTCATCTTGGCCTCGTACTCCGCGCGCTGCTCGGGTGTGAGGACGGCCATGATCTCGGCCCGGGCCGAGTCGGTGATGGCGTCGAGCCGAGGCTCCACCTCGTGCCAGACGGCCCGCATCCGGTCCGCCCGCCGCTCCAGGATGCTGTCGATGGCCGCACGCTGCGCGTCCGACATCTCGACCCGGTCGATGATATACGACCGGTCGCGACCCCCGTCATCGCGGCGCTCCTCCCGGACCTCCTCGGGGGCGTCGCTGAGGACGACGCGGTCGATGGCTGCGCCGGCCAGTGCGCCCACCACGAAGGTCACCGCCAGGAGCCCGAAGCCCAGCAGGCGGACCCGCTCGAACACGCTCACCGGCGCTCCATGGCCAGAACCAGGTCGGCGGCCGTGGGCTCACGCCCGGCCTCCAGCCATTCGGCCGCGGGGGCCGGCACGCCGAGGGCGTCCACCACGGAGTCCATGGGGGTCGGGCCCCGGTCGACGGCGGAGAGGACGCCCAGGGCCAGCGCCGCGATGACGGCGGCGGCAGCCAGCGTCGGGCGGGCCCACGCGGCGACCAGTGCCAGCGGCCCCGCCGCCCGGGCGCGGCGCGTCAGCTCCGGCTGCGCGGCCTCGAGGATCCGCCGGACCCAGCGCTCGTAGCGCAGCCGGTCCCCGGCGGGATCCAGCGGTGACAGGTCCACCCGTTCCGTATCCATGGTCTCTATCCCTCGCTCGTGCGCTGAAGCGCCTCGTGCTGCCTCAAGGCCTTCCGCGCGTGATGCAGGTGCGCCCTGACCGTCCCTTCCGGCAGGCCGAGCATCTCCCCGATCTCCCTGTGCTTCCAGCCCTCCAGGTCGTGGAGGATCACCACGTTCTGCTGGACCTCCGTGAGGTCCCCTATGGCCTCGGCCAGGTCCGCCCGAAGCCGGCCCCGGACCGCGTCCGTATGCGGTCCCGGCCGGTCCGACGCCAGCGGCAGCGCGTCCAGCGGCGCTGCCTGCCGCACCCCAAGATAACGTCGGACGCTGTGCGCCCGGTTCCGCACGATCTGGAGGAACCAGGCGCCGAACTTCGCCGGGTTCCGGCAGTCCTCCAGATTCTCCAGCGCCCGGATGAAG
>JAWVYT010000630.1:0-1568 GCA_033722595.1 Longimicrobiales bacterium | reverse complement strand
CGCCGAGTCCGCCGGCGAGCCCGGGGCGACGGCGGCGATCCGGACCTGCCGGCTCCGGCCGAACCGGTTCGGGTCCGCGGGCTCCAGCTCCAGCCCAGTCCACGGGCGGCGCACTTCGCCGTCATTGATGAGGTCCAGCACCACGTTCCGGGCCCGGTCGATGGGGATCGCGAAGCCCAGCCCCTCGCTGCCCCCGCTCCGGCTGAAGATCGACGAGTTCACGCCCACGACCTCCCCCTCCGCGTTGACCAGCGGGCCGCCCGAGTTGCCCGGGTTGATGGAGGCGTCCGTCTGGATCATGCCCAGGTAGTAGCCGCCGCTCGCGTCCGTGGACGGGATGATGTTCCGGTTCAGCCCGCTCACGACCCCCGCCGTGACCGTGGGCTCCGGGTTGCTCAGCAGGTAGCCGAACGGGTTGCCGATGGCCACCACCCACTCCCCGATCATCAGGTCCTCGGACGTGCCCATGGGCGTGACCGGGAGCGCCTCGCCGTCCGGCTGGAGACGGAGCAGCGCCAGGTCGTTGACCTCGTCCGTGCCCACCAGCTCGGCCGCGAAGTCCCGGCCGTCGGCCAGCGTCACCACGATCTCCGTCGCGCCCCGGACCACGTGCTCGTTGGTGAGCACCAGCCCGTCCTCGTGGATGATGAACCCGGAGCCCAGGCCCGCCACCTGGCGCTCGGAGCCGGGCGGGAGGAAGAACTGCTCGTAGAGCGTCCGGGGTCGCACCGTCTCCCGACGGATCACGTTCACGCTGACCACGGCGGGCGCCACCTCCTCGGCCGCTCGCACGATGGCGGTGCGACGCGACGCGCCTACCGGGTCCTCCTGGCCGCCCCGGGACCCGAGGCCGGACTCCTGCTCCGCACCGGGTCCCGCGCTCCCAGGGGCCGCACCGGCCATCGACCCGGTCGGGCCGCCGGTCGGGGCGGACGCGCTGTCGGTCATGACGCTCGCGCCCTGGACAGCGCCCGAGCCGTCGGCGGCGGCGGGTCGGACGTCCTGGCACGCCGCACCGCCGAGGAGCAGCGCGGCAGTCAGGAGGGCGGGAGCGGCCCGGGTGCTCATGGCTCGTAGCGACCTTCCATCAGATGACGCGGGCGTCCTCCGGCAGCTTCTCCCAGTCCGCGAGGAACCCGGCGAGGCCCTTGTCGGTGAGCGGGTGCTCCAGGAGCTGCCACAGCACCTTCGGCGGCAGCGTCCCCACGTCGGCGCCCATGAGGGCCGACTCCACCACGTGCTGCGGGTGCCGGATCGAGGCCGCCAGCAGCTCGGTCTCGAACCCGTAGTTGTCGTAGATGATCCGGATCTGGCGGATCAGCTCCATCCCATCGCTGGAGATGTCGTCCACCCGACCGATGAACGGCGAGATGTACGTGGCGTCCGCCTTCGCGGCCAGCAGCGCCTGGGTGGGCGAGAAGCAAAGCGTGACGTTCACCCGGATGTCCTCGGCACGCAGTCGCCGGCACGCGACGAGCCCGTCCTCCGTCAACGGGCACTTCACCACGATGTTGTCGGCGATCTTCGCGAGCTTGGTCCCTTCCCGGACCATGGTGTCGGCGTCGGTG
>JAWVYT010000629.1:0-1568 GCA_033722595.1 Longimicrobiales bacterium | reverse complement strand
TCGATACGGGTGAAGACCAGGTGACCGGTGGGGGACCATCTCGGATGGACCCCGACGGCGAGGAGCGTGTCGCGTCCGGTCTCCGTGTCCCGCACGGCCACCTGCGCGTCCAGCGTGGTGCCGAACCACGCGACGTAAAAGAGGTAGCGGCCGTCGGGGGTGACATCCGGCCAGCCGGTCCACGTCTCACCCCGCTCTTCGTCCGGCTGGACCACGGGCTCCACCGTACCGCCCTGGCTCCGGATCCGAAGGATGCGCAGGTCGTCCGTGATGTACAGCCACCCGTCGTCGGACCAGGTCATGCCCCACGCGTAGGCAGAGTCCTGGATCAGCGTGACGGGAGCTTCGCCCTGCAGCCCCACCACCTTGAGATCGCCGGGTGTGCCGGTCACGAAGGCCACCGACTCGCCGTCGGGGGAGAAAACGGGCGTGTTCGCCCCGTCCGTGCCCCGGAGGGGGCGGGCGTCCAGCTTGTCGAGCTCCCGGAGCCATAGCATCCCGCCCGCAGGCCCCGGCCCCACGTATACGAGCCGCCGCCCGTCCCTGGAGATATCCATCCGAGGGCTCGACCGGACCACGGGCGCCTGAGAGTCGGGGATCGCCATCCGGACCATGGTCAACGGCTCCGTATCGCCCCCGGGACGGAGCCAGCCCCATGCGGCGACGCCGGCCAGCAGCAGGATGGCAGCGAGGACGAGTGCCCGGAGCGGGGTTCGCTCGCGGCCCGCCCCGGCTACCTCCCCGGCCACGACGGATGCCGTGCTCCGGGGCAGCACCCGGGTCTCGTGCCGGAACGCCGGGTCGTCCAGCGCTTCGAGGAAGGAGGCGACGGAGTCGAACCGGTCCGCCGGCAGCTTTTCCAGCGACTTCGCCAGCACGGCGTCCACGTGCTCCGGCACGCTCCGCCGCAGCTCCACGATCCGACGGGGCTGGTCTGTCAGGATCTTGGCCAGCACCGCCTGCGCCGTGGGCCCCGCGTGGGGCGGCTCGCCGGCGAGCATCTCGTACAGTACGCACCCCAGGGCGTACACGTCGCTGCGGGGGTCCAGCGTCCGTTCCCCAGCGGCTTGCTCGGGGCTCATGTAATGGGGCGTGCCGAGGGAGAGTCCCGTCTCCGTGATCCGACCGCCGCCGGCCTCGGACAGGGCGAGGGCGATCCCGAAGTCGGCCACCAGCGGCTCACCCCGCCGGAGCAGGATGTTGGCCGGTTTCACGTCGCGATGGACCACACCGTTCGCGTGGGCGAAGGCCAGGGCGCTTCCGACCTTCCGGGCGATCTGAACCGCCTGGTCCACGGGCAGCTGGTGCTCCCGGTCGATCCGGTCCCGGAGCGAGTCGCCCTCGACGTACGGCATCACGTAGAAGAGGAAGCCGTCCGCCTCGCCGCTGTCGTACAGCGGCAGGATGTGGGGGTCCTCGAGGTTGGCCGTGGTCCGGATCTCCGCCAGGAACCGCTCGGCCCCCACCACGGCGGCCAGCTCGGGGCGGAGCACCTTCACCGCCACCTGCCGGTCGTGCTTCAGGTCCTCGGCCAGATAGACCGTGGCCATCCCGCCCTCGCCCAGCTC
>JAWVYT010000628.1:0-1570 GCA_033722595.1 Longimicrobiales bacterium | reverse complement strand
CCCTTCCGGCACGGCACCTGCCGGAACCGCTCCTACCGTGGCGGCCGCCTCCTCGCGGCTCCAGCCGAGCGGCGCGCGGACGCGCTCGGGCATGACGATGTCCCGGCTGGCGGGGAGCTCGCGGCGCAGCTGGAAGCGGCGGAGGTCCGGTGCGGTGAAAACGGTCCGCGGGGCGCCGTCGAGCTCGTTCCCGTGCGCCTCGAACCCCTGAACGTGCTGCTGGAAGGCGGCCAGCGACTCGAAGCGGGTGGAGCAGTCCGGCGCCTGCGTGTCGACCCATCGCACCAGCGGGGTGGCCCGGGCCGGGTACGGCGCAACGGGCTGCACGTACACGTTGCCGTCCAGAGCGGTGAGGTGGGGCTCGGTGAGCTCCGCGCACAGGACCGGCGGCTGGTCCACCCGGAGCAGTGGGCCGACGGTGGGTTCGCTGGCCACCAGCAGGTTGTTCAGGAAGACGTGACCCTCGCGCTCGTCGACATCCGGACCCGTCGCCGGGTGCCAGCCGAAGTGATCGCCCGTCGCGCTACGCGTGTCGCGGGAGAAACGGACGGGGCTGTCGACGTAGGTGTTGTTGTAGATGTGCGCGTCCGCCGCGTTCAGGATGAACGTGCCCAGCCGGTTGTCGACGAACACGTTGCCGGCGACCGTCACCCCCCGCGAGATCTCGAAGAAGAACGCGTTGCCCACCCCTTCGACGTAGTTGTCGATGAAGACGCCATCGCGGTTCCCCACGTCGTACCACACGCCGGCGGATGTGGGGTGGTCCATCACGATGTTGTCCCGCACGACCACGTCGTGGGTCTGGTTGATGATCTTGACCGCGGATACGTAGTAGCCGGTGATCCGCTCGATGTCGTTCCTGAGCACGATGTTGCGCTCCAGCAGCACGTCCGAGGAGCCGATGATGTAGAGGCCCTCGGTGCCGGTATCGGTGATCAGGGAGTTGCGGATCGTCAGGCTGTCGCCGCGGAAGTACCCGGCGGTCCGGGAGCACCAGGAGATGGTCACGTTCTCCAGTGTCGTGCCGACCGCCTCCTTGCCGTAGGTCGCCGGGTCCGCCGGTCCGACCGGCTCGTCGACGGGCTCGTCGAGATGGGTGAACTCGACCGAGCCCTCCACGTTGATCGCGGTCCAGCCGTACTGGGTGAAGGTGATGCCCCGGATCACCGGGCCCCGGCGGTCGTTCTCCTTCCCGTGCACGTCCTGGGCGGTCCGCCGCAGGGCGAAGTCGTGGGCGGTGATCTCCACCGTGCGGTCCGCCGGATCGGTGCCGATGTAGACCCGCTGCCGGTCGTAGTCGATGAAGTGCGTATGCTCGTCCAGCTCCTCGACGCTGCCCACCGATTGCAGGAGCTCGCCGTCGACGAACACCATGTCGTTGTTGAAGCGGTGCAGGGGCGTCCGCGCTTCCTCACGCTCCCGGCGCCACCACGAGAGCGGCTCCGAGGGGAACAGCCGCGTCCACGACGTACGCCACACGTTGTCGCCGACCGGCTCCCACTCCGTGGCGACGCGCGTGCCCTTCAGGATGGGGCGCTCGTCGGCATAGGGCTGGAGCGTGATCCCCTGG
>JAWVYT010000627.1:0-1571 GCA_033722595.1 Longimicrobiales bacterium | reverse complement strand
GGGGCCGGAGCCCTGGCCCGAGCCCGCAGGTGAGACGCTCCCACGCGCCGACCGTCGACCACGACGGGAGCGTCATCTCCGAGTGCAGGTACCGGAACGGCCCGGGGCCCGGCTCCCGCCGCAGCGTACCCCGGTCCGGCGCGTCGAGCCCGGCCATGACCCGGAGCAGGCTCGACTTCCCGGCGCCGTTCGGCCCCACGACCCAGAAGACCGAGCCGGGACGGATCTCAACGGTCAGCGCGTTCACGACCGTGGTCGGCCCCCGACGCACGGTCACGTCATTCAGCGACAGCGCCGCCATCGATCGGGCAGAGGAAGAACCGGTCGGCGTCGTCGACCACCAGCGCAGCGCTCCGCCGGGGCAGTACGGCCAGGTGTACGGCGTTCACGTCGAGCAGGTACGACGCGGCGTACCCGAGCCGGTCGTCCGTGCGGAGGATCGCCCGCTCCCGGCGCCCGTCCACCGTACGGCCCGATCGGGTCAGCAGGAAGATCTCGCCGCGCATCCGGTCCACGCTCATGGCCATGGCCGGGACGAGCAGCCGGTCGAACTGCTCTTCCGTGATCGGCGCCCGGGGCACGGCCTCGGCGAGCGCGATGGTCCCGTCCGGCGTGGGCACGGTCAGCGGCGTCACGAGGGTCCGGTCCGCGCTGACGTGGAAGGCACGGGGCCGGAGCAGCTGATGGACGACGAGCGCGCTCCCATCGGCGAGGCCCTCTACGAGCGTCGAGTTGCCCATGGCGCCGACCATCATGTCCGCGTACGGACGTCGGGGCACCGGGATCTCGTCGAGGGTGCCGTGGCGGAACCGGAAGAGGAGCGATGCGGGCACGGCCCCGAGTGGCATGGGCGTGATCAGGAGCTCGTCGCCCGCGGCCGCGATGGCATTGGGCACGAACTCGAGCGGCTCCTCGTGGAGGACGTCCCCCGCGCGCGTGAGGAGGACGAGCCGGAGCCCGTCGCGGGCGATGATGGCCACGGTATCGCCCAACAGCGTGGCCGCTACCGGTCGGGCGACGGCCCCCGGACCGTGCTCGACGTACTCGAGCGTCCGACGAGGCCTGAGGTCGTCCCCGAGCTCCGTGATCCGTCGGGCGGCGGCGTCCAGGACCAGCACGGTGCTGTCGGTCACCACCCGGAGCGCATCGACGGCCATCGGGCCCAGGTCCACGGACTCGCACGCGACGGGCACCGATCGATCGACGAAGTCGGGGACTGCCCGGTAGCCGGCGCCCTCCGCGTCGCCAGAGCAGCCGACGACCAGGAGAGGGAGAAGGATCGACTTGCGCATGGCTCAGCTCCTGGTGTCTGCGTTCACGCCTGGATCAGCTTCCTGCTGACACAGCCGGTGTACTCTGCGAAGCACTCCAGGTCCGCCATGGACTGGAGTATCCCCTCCAGCTGGTAGCTGTCGTTCAAACACGCTACGTACTGGTCGGTGCAGTCCGCTTCCTCGGCCTCCGCGGTGCGGGGCGCGAACGGGACCGCCATCACGGCCAGCGTGAGCACTGCGATCAGCTTTCTCATGTCTTCCTCCGTTGGTTGCGAGTGGGCACAAGCCGACCCTTCG
>JAWVYT010000626.1:0-1577 GCA_033722595.1 Longimicrobiales bacterium | reverse complement strand
GACCCTGGAAGGCGGTCCGGGCCGTGCGATCAAGGCGACGGTCGCCACGCTGCGGGAGTACGAGACGATTGTGGCCGAGGCGCGATCGACGTTCAATCCGCTGGCGCCGTGGCAGCTCCTGCCGACGCTGGCGCGAGCCCAGGCCCGGCTCGACCGGGCCGCCGCCGAGCTGCAGGCCGTCGGGAGCGCAGGAGGCGGAGCCGCCCTGCAGGACGTCCAGTTCCACCTGCAGGCGGAGGTGGCCGACCTCCGGGCCGTCATCCTGAGCGCGGCCAACGTACACCTTGATGTGATCAGCGATGAGGCGACGGTCGTCCCCGGTCAGACGTTCCGCCTCGAGGTCAGCCTCTGGAACGGCGGGATCGCGCCCGTTCGGGCCGACGCCGGACCGCTCCTGCCACCGGGGTGGACCGCCGTGCCCCTGGACGGGAGAACCCTGACGGCACAGCCCGGTCGACGGTCTGCCGCCGCCTGGGACGTCACCGTGCCGACGGGCGCCGACCCGAGCATGCCCTACTACCTGGACCCGCGGGGTCCGGACCCGGTCGACATGTACGCCTGGCCCGACGACACCTCGGTCCGCGGACTCCCCTTCGCTCCACCGCCCGTGAGAGGCTCGTTCCTGGTGTCGCTGGAAGGCGTGGGCGCCCCGATCCCTGCGGAGCTCGACGCGGCCCACATCGCCGTCGACGCCCGCGACGGACAGAGCCGGGAGCCGGTGAAGGTGGTCCCCGCCGTGTCCCTTTCCGCGGGTCCCGGTCTGGCCGTGGTGCGGTCCGGAGCGGTGGAGCCGTTCGAGGTTGCGGTCCGGCTGCGGTCCCAGGCGCCGGGCGGCGTGCGGGGGACCGTGACCCTGGACGTCCCGGAGCGGTGGAGCGCCGCGCCCGGGCGGGTCCCCGTATCCTTCGACGACCAGGGGGCGGAGGAGTCCCTCACGTTCCGGGTGCGCCCGCCGGACGATGTGCGAGCCGGGGCTTACCGGGTCCGGGCCCACCTCCGCACCGAGGCGGACACCTTCGACCTCGGATACGACGTCATCGACTACCCCCACATCGACCCGCACCACCTGTTCGACCCCGCGGTGGTGCGCGCCCGCGTGATGGACGTACGGGTGGCCGACGTGCGGGTCGGCTACGTCCCCGGCGCCGGCGATGGCGTGCCGGAAGCGCTCGACCAGCTCGGACTGACCTGGGAGACGCTGGACGCCGGGGCGCTGGCGGCCGGCAGCTTCGACCGGTTCGATGTGATCGTCACAGGGATCCGGGCCTACGAGGTGAATGACGCGCTGGTCGCCAACAATCAGCAGCTCCTCGGGTGGGTCCGCGACGGCGGGACGCTCCTGGTCCAGTACAACAAGTACCCGGCCCTCGACCGCGACTACACACCCTGGCCCGTCACCATCGACCGTCCCCACGGCCGGGTGACCGATGAGACCGCGCCCGTGCGGATCCTCGAGCTGGGCCACCCGGTGTTCAACACGCCGAACGAGATCCGGGGCTCCGACTGGCTCCACTGGGTCCAGGAGCGGGGACTCTACTTCTGGGAGACCTGGCCGGAGACGCTGACGCCGCTCCTCG
>JAWVYT010000625.1:0-1578 GCA_033722595.1 Longimicrobiales bacterium | reverse complement strand
TCCCCGGAGCCCGGTACGTGGTCCAGGAGCGGGAGCTGGCGTTCGCGCACCGGGACAACGAGCGGATCCGGGCGAGCTACATGCCGAAGAACTTCGACCCGGTGAGCGACGCGGGGCTCTGGGACCTGGTGGACGGTGCGGCGGAGATCGTGCCCGGGGTCCGGGTGGAGCCCACGCCGGGCCACACGCCGCACCACCAGTCGGTGCTCATCGAGTCGGCCGGCGAGACGGCGTGCTTCCTGGCGGACCTGATCCCGACCTCGGCGCACCTGCGGCTGCCGTGGATCATGGGCTACGACCTCGAGCCGCTGGTCACGCTGGAGAGCAAGCGGGGGCTGCTGGAGCGTGCGAAGGTGGAGGACTGGCTGCTGATCTTCGAGCACGACCCGGTGGTCCCGTGGGGGCGGCTGGACCCGGCCGAAAAACGGCCCACGCTGAGGGACGAATAGCGCCGCTCCCGGATTGGACCGGCACCCCCGCTGGCGCTATAATACCGCGGCTCGATCGGCCCCGTGTTCCCGGGGCCCTGAACGCGATCTGAAGGTGGGAGACGGATAGATGAGCGACCCGGCACGGACCGCGGTGATCGTCGCGGCGGCGCGCACCCCCATCGGCCGCTTCCTGGGCGGCCTGAGCTCACTCCCGGCGCCGGACCTCGGCGGCCGGGCCATCCGGGCGGTCCTCGACCGGTCCGGGATCGACCCGTCCGACATCGGCGACGTCTACCTCGGCAACGTGGTGTCGGCCGGGCTCGGCCAGGCGCCGGCCCGGCAGGCGGCGCTGGGCGGTGGCGTCCCCGACACCGTGGGCGCCATGGCGATCAGCCGGGTCTGCGGCTCGGGGCTCCAGGCCGTGATGTCGGCCGCGCAGGCGATCCGGGCCGGGGACCAGCAGGTGATGGTGGCCGGGGGGATGGAGTCGATGTCGCGGGCGCCGTACTACGTGTTCGGGATGCGGGAGGGCGTGAAGTTCGGGAACCGCGAGCTGGTGGACGGGCTGATCCACGACGGGCTGTGGTGCGCGTTCGGTCAGTGCCACATGGGCGGACACGCCGAGTACACGGCCGACAAGGCGGGGATCACCCGCGAGGAGGCCGACCGGTTCGCACTGGAGTCGCACCAGAAGGCTGTGGCGGCGCAGGACGCCGGGAAGTTCGATGAGGAGATGGTCCCGATCGAGATCACGACCCGGAAGGGCACCACCACGGTGGACACCGACGAGTCGCCCCGGCGGGACACGTCGCTGGAGGCGCTGGGCCGGCTGAAGCCCGCGTTCACGCGCGACATGCCGGAGGACATCGACGAGCCGGTGGTCACGGCGGGGAACGCGCCGGGGCTGAACGATGGCGCCGCGGCGCTGGTGGTGACCAGCGAGGCGTACGCGAAGGCGAACGGGCTCGAGATCATGGCCCGGGTCAACGCCTACTCGAGCGGCGCAGTGGCGCCCCAGGAGCTCTTCTTCGCCCCCGTACGGGCCGTCCGTCGGGTCATGGAGCAGGAAGGGAAGAGCATCGACGACTACGACCTGATCGAGGCGAACGAGGCGTTCGCCGTCCAGGCGCTGGCTGACGGGAAGGAG
>JAWVYT010000624.1:0-1579 GCA_033722595.1 Longimicrobiales bacterium | reverse complement strand
TTCCCTACCTTGGTGGACTTCGGGCGCTCCGGCCGGACCATCCGGTCGTCCCGTCAGCACATTCCGAATTCGTGGAGAATCGATGGACAAGCGACGTCTCAGCTCATTCCTCGTGGTCAGCGCCTTCCTGGCCGGGTGCAGCGCCGGCCCGGGTGCCACCACCGCGGCACCGGCCCCGGAGCCGGGAGAGGCCGTGCAGACCGCGGCGCCGATCACCCGGGCGCAGCGGCCGATCCCGTACCCGGTCCAGCCGGAGCCCGCGTACGCTCGCGCGTTAGAGATCGGTACCCGGACCGCGTCGGGAGCGCCGGGCAGCAGCTACTGGCAGCAGTGGGTCGACTACGACATCCAGGCCCGGGTGGATGTGGACGCCCGGACGCTCACGGGGAGCCAGACCATCCGGTACCACAACAACTCCCCGAGCCGGCTGCCCGTTCTGGTGCTGAACCTGACCCAGAACTATCACGCCGAGGGCGTGGAGCGGATCCGGCCGGCCGAGGTGACGGGTGGGATCACCATCGAGCGTGTCGCGTACGACGGCCGGGAGCTGGGTCCGACGTCGAGCCAGCAGGTGCCCGGCTGGGTGGTCGATGGGACCATCATGGTGGTCGTGCTCCCGGGGACCATCGCGCCGGGGGGCACCGCGGAGCTCGAGGTGGACTGGTCGGTCCCGCTGCCCCAGGCGGGGGCGAGCGCCCGGATGGGCTACAGCGGGGACGAACTGCTGTACCTCGCGTACTGGTTCCCTCAGGTCGCCGTCTACGACGACGTGGTCGGGTGGCACGTGGAGCCGTTCCGCGGGAACGCCGAGTTCTACTCGGACTTCGGCCGGTACGACGTGACCATCGACGCGCCGGCGGACTATCTGGTGATGAGCACGGGCACGCTCCAGAACCCGGACTCGGTGCTGGCGCCCGACGTGGCCGAGCGGATGCGCGCGGCGGAGATGAGCGACACCGTCGTGCACGTCGTCACCCATGCCGGGTCGGCGGAGGCCACGGCCCGGAGCGGCGACGGCCGGCTCCGCTGGGAGTTCGTCGCCGACAGCGTGCGGGACGTGGCGTTCGCCGTGATGAAGGACTACGCGTGGGACGCGGCCCGCAGCCCCGTAGGAGACCGCGACGGCGACGGCGAGACGGAGTACGCGCGGGTCGACGCGTTCTGGCGGGCCTCGGCCACGAATTACGTGGACGCGTGGCGCTATGCCCAGCACTCCCTCGACTTCCTGTCGCGGTTCACCGGGCTGCCGTACCCCTGGCCGCACATGAGCGTCGTGGAAGGGGGCGGGATCATCGGCGGTGGGATGGAGTTCCCCATGATGACGCTGATCGGGGACTACAACCAGGCCGGGGCGGACGCGCTCTACAACGTCACGGCCCACGAGGTGGCCCACATGTGGATCCCGATGATCCTCAGCACGAACGAGCGGCGCTACGCCTGGGTCGATGAGGGGACGACCACCTTCAACGAGAACAACGCCCGCGCGGAGTTCTTCCCCGATCAGGATGCGTTCGCCGGCGACCGCGACCGCTACCTGCGGGCGGCGCGTGCCCGGGTCGAGGGCGCCATCATGCGGTGG
>JAWVYT010000623.1:0-1582 GCA_033722595.1 Longimicrobiales bacterium | reverse complement strand
GGCCCACCGCCGACGCTGGAGTCCGGCGTGGTATCGTTCACGTACACCGGCGTGCCGTTCGCCGCTGAGGGCCGGTGCTACTGGGCGCAGGGCTACCCCGCAGCGGACTCGTCGTGCTCGCTGGCGCTGGACCTGGGGGACACGATCCGGATCCGCGGCGTGCGGGACCCCGGTACCAACCGGTGGGTCCATATCAACCTCGAGTTCCCGGAAGACGGCTCCTGCGCGGCGCACGACGCCTGCCGGATCGCCTTCGACTACCTGACGCCGGTGGGGAAGGTGCGCGCGTCGTTCCGGTCCCGGGACGCGACCGTGGTGGTGTCGGAGGAGTCGGAGCACCGGATGGCCGGCACTTTCACCGGCTGGGTCTACCAGGTCGGCGCGGATGCCGACACGCTGGCCATCACCGACGGCGTCTTCGACGTGCCCGTCGAGCGATGAGCGACGCGCGCTCGCCCCGGATCGTCAGGGACGGCTGGGGCAGGATCGAGCTGGACGACGGCCGCTCGTTCAAGGACGCGAAGCTCTGGCCGGGCGGCGGTCGGGAGTGGGACTGGAACGAGACGGGCACGGGCCACTCGCCGGGGATCCAGCCCGAGGACGTCGATGAGGTCCTCGAGCACGGCGCCGAGGTCGTGATCCTGACCCGGGGCCGCGTGCGCCGGCTGTCGGTCCCCGACGAGACCGTGGAGCGGGTGGAGTCCGCGGGCGCGGAAGCGCTGGTCCTCCCGACCGGCGAGGCGATCGAGCGTTACAACGAGCTCCGGGAGGACCGTCCGGTCGGCGGTCTGTTCCACACCACGTGCTGACCGACCCGAGCCGGGTCCCGTGACCGTGCGTGACGTCCGGACGGTCCGCCGTCGCATGGCCGGAGGCCGGGTCCTGGCGCTGACCGGCGCCGGTGTCTCGGCCGAGTCGGGCATCCCTACGTTCCGCGGGGAGGACGGCTGGTGGAACCGGGAGGACCCCTCGAAGCTGGCCACCCAGGCGGCGTTCGACCGGGACCCGGCGTACGTCTGGGAGTGGTATGAGTTCCGCCGCGGCCTGGTGGGCGACGCGCGCCCGAACGCCGGGCACCGGGCCCTCGCCACTCTCGGCGCCCGGGAGGGCGAGCTGCTGGTCGCCACGCAGAACGTGGATGACCTGCACGAGCGGGCGGGCAGCGACCCGGTGACCCACGTCCACGGCTCCATCTGGCGGGTTCGCTGTCAGGCGTGCGGCCGGGAGCGGGAAGACCGCCGCCATCCACTTCCGAAGCGACCGCCCCGGTGCGAGACGTGCGGCGGACTCGAGCGGCCGGCCGTGGTGTGGTTCGGCGAGAGGCTGCCGGGGGAGCCGATCCGCCGCGTGGAGTCGTTCATCGCCGGCGGCGTGGACGCGGCGCTCGTGATCGGTACCGAGGCCAGCTTCGGCTACATCCAGGGGTTCGCCCGGGCGGCCCGTCGGGCCGGCGGGCTGCTGGTAGAGGTGAACCCGTCGCGGACGGTGCTCAGCGATGTCGTGGACATCCGGCTGGCCGGGCCCGCCGGGGAAGTCCTCCCAGAGCTGGTGCGCGCGGAAGATTGAAGCACGGGTGCCTCCG
>JAWVYT010000622.1:0-1588 GCA_033722595.1 Longimicrobiales bacterium | reverse complement strand
GCTCCAGGAACGGGATCAGGGCCGCGGCCACGCTGACCAGCTGGTCCGGCGCCACGTCCATGTAGTCGATGTCCTCGGGCTTCAGCAGCGGGTAGTCGTCCCGCCAGCGGCACAGCACGAACTCGTTGACGAACGCGCCGTCCTCGTCCAGCGGCGCGTTGGCCTGCGCGATCTTCCCTTCCTCCTCGGCCAGCGCGTCGAGCCACTCGATCTCGTCGGTGACCTTCCCCTTCTCCACCTTCCGGTACGGCGTCTCGATGAACCCGAGCTCGTTGATCCGGGCGAACGTCGTCATGGACGTGATCAGCCCGATGTTCGGACCCTCGGGCGTCTCGATCGGGCACATCCGACCGTAGTGCGAGTAGTGCACGTCCCGCACCTCGAAGCCCGCCCGCTCACGCGTCAGCCCGCCGGGGCCGAGCGCGCTCAGACGCCGCTTGTGCGTCATCTCCGCCAGCGGGTTCGTCTGGTCCATGAACTGGCTCAGCTGGCTCGAGCCGAAGAACGCCTGGATCACCGCGCTCACCGTACGGGCGTTCACCAGGTCGTCGATGTTGATCTTGTCGACGTCCGTGTTGATGCTCATCCGCTCCTTCACCAGCCGCGCCATGCGGCTCAGCCCCACGCTGAACTGGTTCGCGATGAGCTCGCCCACCGTCCGCACCCGGCGGTTGCCCAGGTGGTCGATGTCGTCGATGAAGCCCCGCCCCTCGCTCAGCTCGATGAGGTAGCGGATGATGGCGATGAAGTCCTCCTGCGTGAGGACCGTGTGGTTCTTCGGGATGTCCAGCTTCAGCCGCTGGTTGATCTTGTAGCGGCCCACCCGCCCGAGGTCGTAGCGCTTCGGGTTGAAGAAGATCCGCTCGATCGCCTCCCGCGCCGTCTCCATGTTCGGCGGGTCGCCCGGCCGGAGCAGCGAGTAGATCGCCGTGAGCGCGCTCTCCTCGTCGTTCGTCGGGTCCTTGCGCAGCGTGTTCTTGAGCAGCGGGCTCTCGCCCCGGCTCGAGCCGCCCTCACCGGCGGTGAAGATCGAGACCTTGCCCACCTCCGCCCGCTGGAGCCGCTCCAGCAGCTCCTCGGTCAGCTCCTCGGCGACCTCGCCCAGGACCTCGCCGCTGTCCGGGTCCACGATCTCCTCGGCCAGCACCGCGCCCACCACGTCCCGGCGCGCGCCCTGGTCCTCGAAGTCCTCCAGCTCGATCTCCTTCGTGTCCAGGAAGAGCCGCAGGATCTCCTCGTCCTGGCCGTAGCCGAACGCCCGGAGCAGCGCCGTGGCCGGGAACTTCTTCTTCTTGTCGATGTGGACGTGGATCACGTCGTGGATGTCGATCGTGAACTCGACCCACGAGCCCCGGAACGGGATGATCCGGGAGCTGAACAGCCGCGACCCGTTCGGGTGGATGTTCTCCTCGAACACCACGCCCGGCGAGCGGTGCAGCTGGCTGACGATGACCCGCTCCGCGCCGTTGATGATGAACGTGCCCAGCTCCGTCAGGAGCGGCAGGTCGCCGAGATAGACTTCCTTCTCGATGATGTCCGCGGGACGCCGCTCCTCGTCCTCCTCGTCGGCGTCCTCCCAGACCACGAG
>JAWVYT010000621.1:0-1610 GCA_033722595.1 Longimicrobiales bacterium | reverse complement strand
TAGTGTATTAGCGAACCGATACACCAACACGGCGAGGATACCGGTGCTGATCTCCATTGATGCCGCGGACGCGCGCCCGATCTACGTCCAGATCATGGACGAGATCCGGCGGGCCGTGGTGCTGGGCACGGTGAAGCCGGATGACCCGCTTCCGTCGGTGCGGCAGCTGGCGGGTGAGCTCAAGGTGAATCCGAACACGGTGCAGCAGGCCTACAGGGAGCTGGAGCGGGACGGGCTGGTCTACGTCAAGCGAGGGCAGGGTACGTTCGTAGCCGAGGAGGCGGCGGTGCAGACGGACAGGGAGCGGAGGCAGCTGGCACGCGTGGTGGCGGACCGGGCGCTGCGGGAGGCGTACCGCAACGGTTTGAGCTCGGACGATCTGGTGGCGGCCATAGAGGAGGCCGCCGGTGAGGCCGCGGCGGGGGGTGGCCGATGATCCGGCCGGAGGCGGTTCCGGCGATCCTGACCCGGGGTGTGTCCAAGCGCTTCGGCAGCCGCGTGGCGCTGGACGGTCTGGACCTCCGGGTCCCGACGGGCTCGGTGTACGTCCTGGTGGGCCCGAACGGGTCGGGTAAGACGACCACGCTGCGGGTCCTGCTGGATCTGGTTCGGGCGGACGCAGGCCGGGCCGAGGTCCTGGGTCACGACTCGGTCGCGGCGGGCGCCACGGCCCGCGCGGTGGCGGGCTACGTCCCGGAGCGGCAGGACGCGGGGTACTCGTGGATGAAGGTCCAGCAGCTGTTGGAGCATCATGCGTCGTACCGGACCAACTGGGATCCGGCGTACGCGACCCACCTGAGCCAGCGTCTGGGGGTTCGGGACCACACCAAGTTCGGCAAGCTGTCGAAGGGCGAGGCCCGGCGGGTCCAGCTGGTGATGGCGTTGGCGCATCGTCCGCCCGTGCTGCTGCTGGACGAGCCGACCGACGGCCTGGATCCCGTGATGCGCGATGAGGCGCTGGCGCTGCTCTCGGACCATGTGGCGGAGACCGAGACCACGCTGCTGATCTCGACGCACCTGGTGTACGAGGTCGAGGGGCTGGGCGATCATCTCGGCGTTCTGCGCGAGGGCGCGCTCCGGGCCCAGCTCGACCGGGAGACGCTCCGGGCCCGCCTGCGGCGTTACACGCTGGAGGTTCCCGATGGCTGGGCCGGCGTTCCGGGTCTGGAGGACCGGATCATCCGCCGCGGGGGTGGCGGCCGGGAGGTCGCCTGGACGGTGTGGGGCCATGAGGACCGGATCCTGGAGCAGCTCCGGTCCAACGGTGCGACGGTCCGGGACGTCGATCCGCTGACGCTGGAGGAAGCGGCGGTAGCGCTGCTGGCGATGGAGGAGCACGGGCGCCTGTCCGGGGAGCTGCTGGCGCCGACCGGTCGAGAGGAGGGGATCTGACCGATGGAAGCGACGATGACGCACCGTGACCTGTCCGAGCCCATCGGCTTCGCCGGCGCGTTCGCGCGCCAGCTGCGGTTCCTGTGGGCCTCCCGGCGCCCGCTGCTCCTGGCGGTGGCGATGCTGGCGGTCCTGGTCCTGGCCGGTGAGCCATGGAACCACGATCCGAAGATGCGTCTCATCTCGGCGTGGCCGATGTGGCTGGTGGTGGTCCCGCT
>JAWVYT010000620.1:0-1611 GCA_033722595.1 Longimicrobiales bacterium | reverse complement strand
GTACACGGACGAGGCGCTGGAGCGGATGGAGGCGGAGGCCGACACCACCGCGGCCGAGGGGGAGGATGCCGGGGAGGGGGAGCCCGAGGGCGGAGCCGACGACGAAGAGGAGGAGCCCGGGGTCGAGGTCTGGCACTCGCTGGATGTCGACATCATCCCCCGGCAGAAGCAGCTGGCGAACGTGGACGAACGGGAGAACGACCTGGTCGTCTGGCACTTCGAGGCCGATCGGTTCGTGCGCCTCGGCAGCGGGCCCCGGGACGACGTCCGGCGGATCGGGAGCGACCGGTTCGCCATCGCCGTCGATGACACGCCGTACGAGCGGCTCCGGATGTTCGGCGTCCGGTACGTGGATGTGTACGTCGTCGACACCTCGACCGGCGAGCGCCGGCAGGTCCTGGAGCGGATCGAGTACGGCGGTCGGACCCCGATCGGGCCGAGCTTCTTCTTCGGCGCCTCGCCCGAGGGTCGCTACCTGCTGTACATGCGCGATGGGGATTACCACGTCTACGACATCGACGGGGACCGACATGCGAACATTACCGCCGGGCTGCCCACGGTCTTCGTCGACACCCTGAACGACCTCACGCTCGAGCAGGACCCCGCGTACGGCCAGGGGCCGTGGACGGCGGGCGACGAGGCGGTGGTCCTGTACGACGAGTACGACGCCTGGCTCGTGGAGCCCGACGGCGACGGCCGGCGGCTCACGAACGGCCGTCCGGACAGCGTGGTCCACAGGTACATGCGCGTCGGCTGGGACGACGGCCAGGACGCCATCGAGCCCCGGGACCCCGCGTACTACCACCTCAACGGCCAGTGGTCGAAGTGGGAGGGCTACGCCTTCGCGGCGCGTCTGGATCGGGCGCCCGAGCGTCGGATCTGGCTGGACGCGAACGTGGGGTGGCTGCAGAAGGCGGAGGAGGCGGACGTCTATACGTACCGGGTGAGCGACTTCGATGACTCCCCGGACTACTTCATCAGCCGGGGCGACGTCCGGCCGGGCGAGCAGCTGACGCGGACCAACCCGTTCCAGAGCGACTACCTGTGGGGCCACTCGGAGCTGATCGAGTACGAGAACGAGTGGGGCCGCCGGCTGCAGGGCGCGCTCTTCTACCCGGCCGGCTACGAGCCCGGGAAGCAGTATCCCATGATCACGTACATCTACGAGATCCGGTCGCCCCTCGTGCACAACTACTACGTACCCAGCCAGGAGGGCGAGTACAACCCGGCGGTCTGGACGGCGGAGGGCTACATCGTCTTTCAGCCCGACATCGTGTACCGGGACCGGAACCCCGGGCTGAGCGCCGTGGAAGCGCTGGTCCCGGCCGTGAACGCGGTCATCGACAGGGGGATCGTCGACCCCGACCGGATCGGGCTCATCGGCCACTCCTGGGGCGGCTACCAGACGGCGTTCGTCCCGACCCAGACCGACCGGTTCGCCGCGGCGGTGGCGGGCGCGCCGCTCACGGAGCTCACGTCCATGTACCTGTCCATCTACTGGAACTTCGGCGTCACCGACGCCCGGATCTTCGAGATCAATCAGGGCCGGATGGAGGTCCCGCCGTGGGAGGACTGGGAGGCCTACGACCGGAACTCGCCCGTCCACAACAT
>JAWVYT010000619.1:0-1631 GCA_033722595.1 Longimicrobiales bacterium | reverse complement strand
GCCACCGGCACGCCCTCGGCGTCCGCCAGCTCGCGCAGCGCCGGGACGTCGGCGCTCAGGTTCGGCGCGCCGTTCGCGTACGGGACGCCCTCCTTCAGCGCCGCCCAGGCGTAGATCATGGACGGCGCGATCGCCCGGTCGTCCTCCGCCATCGCCGCCTCGAACGCCTCCAGGCTCTGATGCGCCGGGCCGGGCTCCAGGAAGACCTCCGTGCTCCCGCACCAGATCATGACCAGCCGGTCGCAGTCGTGCTCGGCCTTGAAGCGACGGATGTCCGCCCGCAGCGCCTCGCCCTGCTCCAGCTTCGTGCCCGACTTCACGTTCGGGCCGTCCAGCCGCTTCACGTAGCGCGTGTCGAAGACCGCGGGCATCGGCTCCACGCCCGCCAGGAAGTCGGCCACCGCGTCGATGTCCCTGTCCGACAGGACGGCCGAGGCACGGGCACTCTCCAGCGCGTTGTCCGGGATCGGGTCCCACGCGCCGAAGACCAGCTGGTCCAGGCCCGCCAGCGGGACGAAGTCCGTCACCCGCGGCGTCCGGTCCTCCGTCCGCTTGCCCAGCCGGATGGTCTGCATCTGGCTCAGCGAGCCGAACGGCTCGGCCAGCCCCCGCCGGACCGACTCGACCCCGGCGATGAACGTGGTGGCCACGGCGCCCAGTCCCGGCAGCAGGACGCCCAGGGTGCCCTCGGACGAACGGATCTCCATCGGTTCCGACACGGGGTCAGTCCTCCCTCGGCGGGGTACCCCGCGCGGGGCCCGGCTCCGGCGCCTCACCCTCCGGCGCCACACCCTCCACCCCGGCCCCCGGCCCGCCCGCCTCGAGCGGGACGCCGCCGGCGTGCCGGTAGACCCACACGATGCGCTGGATCGCCGTCACGTTGGTGAAGATGGCCAGCACCAGGATCGCGCCCTTCAGCACCAGTCCCTGCCACATGAGTCCGAACAGCAGCGCGGGCAGCCCGATGATGATCACCCGCTCCGCACGCTGCATCAGCCCCACATCGACGTCCAGGCCCATGGTCTCGGCCTTCGATTTCGTGTAGCTGACCATCAGCGAGCCGCCCATGGCGATCATGATCAGGTAGATCATGCCCACATCGCCCAGCTCCAGCCGGTAGTCGTTGTACAGGCTCAGGAGCCCCAGGAAGACCGCGATCTCGCCGATCCGGTCCAGCGTGGCGTCGTAGAACGCGCCGAACTTGCTGCCCAGCTCCGAGATCCGGGCGACCTGCCCGTCGATGATGTCGAAGAACCCGCTCAGCAGGACCAGGAACCCCGCCGTGCGCACGAGCCGCTGGTCGAACGCCAACGCGGCCCCGATCGCGATCAGGAAGCCGATCGTGGTCAGGAGGTTCGGGTGGACCCGCTTTCCCGCCAGCCACCCCGTCAACGGGTACAGGATCCCCTGGACGCGCCCTCGCTGAGACGCCAGTGGCATCAGGTCACGACGGCATGATGATGCTGGACGCGGCACCGGCCTCGATGCCCTCGCCGATCTTCTCGTTCACCCGCTTCACGATCTTGTCGAAGTTGGACTGCGCCGCCACCACCGCCTGGTAGCGCGGCCCGCCCTGCAGCTCGCTCACCAGCTCCTGGTACTCCTGCTGCTCCTCCTCCGACGGCTGCTCG
>JAWVYT010000618.1:0-1631 GCA_033722595.1 Longimicrobiales bacterium | reverse complement strand
GGGCGGCGGGAGCGGCTGAGCCGCACGGCCGTCCGGGAGGGCGCGAGCTAGTCCGACCCGGGCGCCGACTCGGCGGCCGCGGCCGCGGCACGGGCCCGGAGCCAGCCTCCCGTCAGGGCCCCGGTCGCGCCCACGACCCCAATCACGGTGCCGTACCACGAGGGGATCGGACCGTCCGGGGCCTCCCCGCCCATCGCCAGGACCAGCATCACGGCCCCGACGATCCCGGCGTGGAGGAGCGGCCGGTGCAGGGCGATCCGGGCGGCGACCCATCCGCCGAGCACCGCCGCGAAGAAGGAGTAGGTCAGATTGACGGCCAAGTACTCGCCGGTCGGCGCGGCCGTCATGTCGCCTCCGAGCATCAGCAAGACCGCGACCCACGTGAGCAACACGACGACCAGGGTCGCGACCGCCAGCCCCGCCACCACCGACCCCACGCTCCGCACGATGTTCGTGACCGCCCGCTCATCCATCGCGTCCGACCCTTTCAAACGCCCCGCTCCACCAGCCGCGCTCCGGACGCTCCTCCGTAAGGGCCAGGCCTGCCGCTTCGGCTGCCGCCACGGCATCGCTCCGCTCCCCACCCACCACGCCGGAGAGGATGAACCAGCCGCCGGGACGTAGCGCGGCCGGCACCACGGGGACCAGGGGTGCGGAAACCCGTGCCTCGATATTAATGACCACGCCGTCGAAACGCCCGAACTTCCTCAGATCGCGGCGGGCGACCGTCCGCTCCCGGACCTCCACCCGGTCGGCCACGGCGTTCGCCTCCGCGTTCCGGCGGGCCGCGTCGCACGCGACCGGATCGGACTCCAGCGCCAGGACGCCCCCTGCTCCCAGCCGCGCCGCCGCCACGGCCAGGATCCCCGACCCCGTCCCCACATCCAGCACCCGGTCGCCCGGCCGGACGCGGCCGTCCAGCAGCGCCAGGCACGCGCGGGTGGTGGCGTGCTCCGCGGTCCCGAACGCCACCGCCGGGTCCAGTCGGATCACCACGTCGTATGGGCCGACCCGCACCCCGCCCACAACGCCGTGGCCGGTGTGCTCGGTGCCCTCCGAGTCGCCCGCGACCCGCTCTCCTGCGGAGGGCAGGGGCACGCCCACCGGCGCCACCACGATCCGGCGGGTGATCCGTCGAGCCGCCTGCTCCGACCGCCAGCGCGCGGCCCACTCCTCCCGCGACAGCCGCTCCCACGTCGGATCGGGGGCGTCCATGGTGGTGCTCGCCCGGACCGCCGACCGTACGTCCGCCACCAGCGCGTCGACATCCTCCGGCCACGGGAACAGGGCCACGAACCGGTCCCCCTCGCGCTCCACCGCCCGGGCGCCGCACCGCCGGAGCGCATCGACGAAGAGATGGATCTCCCGCGCGTCCGGGGCGGGGAGCGCCACGAGCAGATAGGCGTTCATGGGGAGGCCGTTCCGGGCGCCGGGCTCAGAAAGACGACGGAAGCTCCCGCTCCATCGCCTGGCGCATGCGGTCCACCGCGGCCCGGAGCCCGGCCAGGGCGTCCCGGAACTCCGGATCGGCCCGCAGCGCCTCGAAGAGCGGGCTCTGCTCGAACCAGGTGGGGTCGTGGCCGCCCAGCTCCAGGTAACGGTGGAAGAGCCGGACCGCCCGTTCCCGGTCG
>JAWVYT010000617.1:0-1632 GCA_033722595.1 Longimicrobiales bacterium | reverse complement strand
GCCGAGACCGTGGTCCTCCCCCACGGCCACTCGTGCTCGCGGAGCTCCTCCAGGATCCGGCCGGCCATGATGGAAGCGCCGTCCGCGCCGTGCCCGTCCAGGATGGTGACGAACTCCTCGCCGCCGAACCGGACGGACAGGTTCTCGGTCCGGGTGTGGCGCTTCAGGATGTCCGCGAAGAACTGGAGGACCTCGTCGCCCTTCTGGTGGCCGAACCGGTCGTTCACCTGCTTGAACTTGTCCAGGTCGAACATGACCACGGAGAGCTTCGAGCCCCGCTCGGCGGCGGCGAACGCCCGGGTGAGGTGGATCATCCCGTGGCGACGGTTGGGCAGCCCCGTCCCCGGGTCGGTGAGCGCCATCTCCTCCGCCCGGTCCAGCGACCGGTGGAAGAGCGACGACAGGACGCCGCTGCCCATGGACACGCCGATGAGCACGACGAGGATCCCGAGCATGATCTCGGGCCCCGGCGTGTTCGCCCCGATCAGCGTGACCAGCACCTGGGCGACGGCGAACGCGGCCATCCCGGCGGCCAGCGCGAGCGACGCGCCCTTCCAGCCCTTGTAGTAGGAGAGGAGGAAGGGCGGGATGAGGGCCAGGAGCCAGACCAGGATCCCCACGTCCGTGTTGGTCCAGTCGGGGAAGAGGGAGGACGTGAGGACGGGGACCCACAGAGACAGGAGCGACAGGAGCAGGGCCTGCGGCGGGACCTGGGGTCGGGAACCGTCTGTCAGAGAGCTCACTATTCGCAAGGGGTCGCGGTCAGCGCGCATGGCCCCGTGCTCCGGGGCCGGGTCTGTGGGCAGTATCGGAGCACGGACCGGGCGACTTTAGGGTGGGGCTCAGGCGAGGCGCACCGATGCGCGAGAGCCGCGGTGCGCAGCAGGGCGCCCCGCGGCTCTCACGGCCGTCCGATCCGCCGGACCTTTCGGGCCGGCCGCCGGCTCCCGCTCACGCCCCGGCGGAGGGCGCGGCGGGGCCGGGTCCCGCTAGTTGGTGGGCAGCGAGAGCCCGTAGGCCGCGTTCAGTCGACCGGCCAGCGTGTCGGCGATGACCGCGTGGGCCGCGGCCGACGGGTGGATCCCGTCGAAGCTGAAGAAGCTGCCGAAGAACGTGGTCTCGGTGCTCGGGTCCAGGTCCACCGGGCAGGAGCTCTGCACGGCGGCGGCGAAGGACTGGGCATCGGTGGCCGACGCCAGGTCCTGGCACTTCCGGATCCGGTCCGGGTCCGCCAGGGCCGGCACGATCATCGCCGTCGGATCGATGTACATCCAGCCGTTGGCCGTGGCCTGCTGCTCGATGTAGGCGTTGAACGTGGCGATCCGGGTCGCGATGGTGCTCCGCTCCACCTCGTCGATGAGGTAGTCCGGCGTGAACGCCCCGTTGATCTGGACACCGTCGACGCAGTCGATGGTGATGGGGTCCTCGCCGGCGGCAATGGCGTTGGCCACGCCGATGAAGGAAACGAGCCGGAACGCCAGCGGGTTCGGATTGCCCGAAAGGTCGAACGGTGCGCAGTTCGAGCTGACGTTCAGCGTGGGGAGCCCCGGCGGCGGGTTCTGGGCGATGGCCCAGAAGTACGCGCCCGGCTGGAGCGCCGGCGCCACGATCATCGGGTCGGCCGCGCCGATC
>JAWVYT010000616.1:0-1633 GCA_033722595.1 Longimicrobiales bacterium | reverse complement strand
GCGCAGCGCTCCACGGCCCGCTGCACGAGGTAGCTGACGAACTCCTCCTGGAGCCGCATGTTGTCGTCGGAGTCGGCGAACGCGACCTCGGGCTCGCACATCCAGAACTCGGTCAGGTGGCGCCGGGTCTTCGACTTCTCCGCCCGGAACGTGGGCCCGAAGCAGTAGACCTTCCGGAACGCGGCGGCGGCGGCCTCGACGTACAGCTGTCCCGTCTGGGCCAGGTACGCCGTCTCGCCGAAGTAGTCGGTCTCGAAGAGCGTGCCCGCGCTCTCGCCGATGGCGCCGGACAGGATCGGGGTGTCGATCCGGACGAAGTCGCGGTCGTAGAAGAAGTCGTGGATCGCCTTCTCCACCTCGTCGCGGACCCGGAGCGTCGCTCGCTGCTGGCTGGACCGGAGCCAGAGGTGCCGGTGGTCGAGCAGGAACTCGACGCCGTGCTCCTTGGGCTGGATCGGGTACTCGTCGACGGGCTCGGCGAGGACGTCGAGGTCGGTCAGCGTCATCTCGTAGCCGCCGGGTGCGCGGTCGTCCTGCCGGACGGTACCGGTGATCCGGACGGTCGCCTCCTGGGCGAGCCTCTCGAACGCGTCCCAGGTCGCCGCATCGACCGCCTTCTTCGGCACCACGACCTGGACCACGCCGGTCCCGTCGCGGACCACGACGAACCCGATCTTTCCGTGCGACCGGGTGGTCTCCACCCAGCCCGCGATCTCGATCTCCTGCTCGACGTGGTCCTCGAGGTGTCGGACCTCTACCATGCTCATGGGCTCCCGCGCTGCTGTCGGTTCCGTTCCGGGCAAGAATGGCGACGGCCGCCGGCACCGTCAACGCGCCGGGCTGCGGCCGCCAGCACCGTCAACGCACCCCGTGGCCGTCGCCGGCAGCGTCGACGGACCGCGGCGCTCGCCGTGGCCCCGGCCCGGCGGCCACCCCACCCGGAGCGGTCGCGTTCCTCGTGTCGCGATGAACCTTCCCGGCGCGTTTCCCGTACGTAGTGTTGTCCGCGCCCCGGGATTCCCGTAGTCTCGGGGCTCGACTTCGCCCCTTTCGGGGCGCTCCACCGAATAAGGGAAGACTCGATGACGACGACGAAGACGACGCCGCTGGCACGTCTGGCCGCCGTGGCGCTGCTACCGGGCCTGACCGCGTGCGCGAGCGGCGCCGCCACTGAGGCGCCCAGCCCGGAGGCCGCGGCCCACCAGGCGGTAGAGACGATCACCGCCGACGAGATGGCGCAGGAGATCGGCGTCCTGGCTCACGACTCCATGGCGGGCCGGGACACGCCCAGCCCGGAGCTGGAGACCGCGGCCCGGTACCTCGCCGACCAGTTCCGGAGCGTGGGTCTGACGCCGGCCGGGGATGACGGGACGTACCTCCACCGCTGGGAGTACCAGGTCAACCGGCTGGATGATGACGCGACGGCGGTCCGGCTCGACGGCGTGGACGGCTCGGCGCTGGACTACGGCGTCGACTTCTTCCTCGTCCCTGGGATGCAGGAGCCCACGGCCGAGGCCGTGTACGCGGGGGTGGCGGGCGAGGCCGGTCCGTCGCCGGACTACCAGGGCAAGATCGTGATCCTCGACCACCCGGGCGCCGAGGTGGACACCGAGTGGCAGCAGACGCTGATGGC
>JAWVYT010000615.1:0-1634 GCA_033722595.1 Longimicrobiales bacterium | reverse complement strand
GGCCTTCGACATCGACTGGTATCGCAACCTCGACCCCGACGCAGATCCGACGTTCGATGACACCGAGTCCACGCTCGTCGCGCTCCAGTACTGGCTGTTCAACGTCGCCGGCGACGACTTCTGGCACCCCGATCGGCTCGAGACGGACTCCGCGTACGCGCACAACATGGGCAACTTCAACGCCTTCACGTACATCGTCCGCCACAACGACCAGAACATGGGCAACTACCTGATCTCGAAGGGCGGCGACCGGGTCTTCTCCGTGGACAACGGGATCGCATTCGACAGCGACATCAGCGACCAGGGCGCCGATTGGCGACGTCTCCGCATCGACGCCATCCCTGCCGAGACCGTCGCGCGGCTCCGGGAGCTCACCCGGGACTCGCTGGATCGACACCTCGGCACCCTGGCCCAGTTCCGGATCCAGGCCGACGGCACGCTGACCCCTGAGCCGGCCGAGCCGCCCATCCACCCGCGCCGGGGGATCCGGGAGACCGACACCGTCATCCAGCTCGGGCTGAGCGAGCGGGAGCTCGACGGCGTATGGCGCCGGATCCAGCGGCTCCTCGAGCGAGTGGACGACGGGGACCTGGAGACCTTCTGAGGAGCGCGCCGTGGCCGAGGCACGCCCCCGCCCCGCTCCGCTCCTCCCGACGCTCGCGCTGGTCGCCGGGCTCCCGGGCGGTACGGCGCCCCAGCAGACCACGGCCGCGGACCCGAACATCCACCTGCCGCCGGACACCGTGGAGGCCCGCCTCGCCCACGGCGAGTTCGAGCTCCTGGAGCTGCGGCCCGCACGGGGCGTCGAGGGCGATCGGACCAGCCAGGCCACGTTGGAGTTCGATGACGGCACCATGATGCTCGTCCAGTGGGCGCCGGCCGTCCGGGGCGGCGACACCTTCAACAATAGTCCCCGCTACGAGCTGGCGGCCTACCGCCTCCAGTCCCTCTTCCTCGAGCCCGACGAGTGGGTGGTGCCGCCCACGGTGTTGCGAGCGTTCCCTCTGGACTGGTACCGGCGCCTGGACCGCTACCCCCGGCCGACGTTCGCCGACACCGAGTCCGTCCTCGTGCTCCTCCAGTACTGGCTCTTCTACGTGACGCCCGAGGGCGTGTGGGACCCGGACCGGTTCGCCTCCGACACGGCGTACGCCAGGCACCTGGCGAATTTCAACATTTTCACGTACCTGACCCGCCACAGCGACCAGAACGTGGGCAACTATCTGATCTCCAGGGTCCGCAGCCACCCTCGCGTGTTCTCGGTGGACAACGGGCTGGCTTTCGCCAGCCAGGAGAGCGACCGCGGCGCGGACTGGCGCTGGCTCCGGGTCGACCGGCTCCCCGCCGCGACCATCGAGCGCCTCCGATCGGTGTCACGCGAGGCGCTCCAGCGGCGGCTGGAAACGGTGGCCGAGTTCGGCATCGACGAGACGGGAGCCCTGATCCCGCGTGCCCCGGGCCCCGCGCTCCACTCCGGCCGCGGCGTGCGCCGGTCCAGGGACGTGGTCCAGTTCGGCCTCACCCGCATGGAGATCCAGGGCGTGTGGCGCCGGATCCGGGACCTCCTCGAGCGCGTCGACCGCGGCGAGATCCGACTGTTCTGAGACCGTCATGGACGTGACCTTCGCCGTCGT
>JAWVYT010000614.1:0-1635 GCA_033722595.1 Longimicrobiales bacterium | reverse complement strand
GCGGGGCGGGGGATTTCCCCACGGTGGGGTGGCTGCCTCCCGCGGCGCTTCTCATATTGCTCCGGCCGAAGCGCTGAACCGAGGCAGGCGAGGGGATCGAAGAGCCGATGCCAGCGATCGCGACGTTCGAGGAGCTCCTGGGCCGGACCCGGGAGGCGGACGCGGTGCCGGTGGCGGTCGTAGCCGCGGAGAACGAGTCGGCGCTCCGGGCGGTCGCGGCGGCCTCGGCCGCGGGCTTCGCGCGACCGGTCCTCATCGGAGCGCCGGACACGGTGCGGGCCGTTATCGACGAGGCCGGGCTCCGCGACCTGCGGGACGCGCGTCTCGTTCCGGCACGGAGCCCGGAGGCGGCGGCCGAGACGGCAGTGGAGCTGGCCCGGTCCGGAGAGGCGGCCGTGCTCCTCAAGGGGTCGCTCCGGACCGATCAGCTGCTGAAGGCCGTCCTGCACCGCGACCGTGGCCTGCGGACCGGGCGATTCCTCTCCGATGTGCTCCTCTACCAGGACACCCTGGCCGGCAGGGCACGGCTCGTGGGCGTGACGGATGGCGGGATCAACCCCGAGCCGGACCAGGAGGCGCTGAAGCAGATCGTCGCCAACGCGGTCGACACGATGCGGGCGCTCGGCTGGGACCGGCCCCGGGTCGCGCTGCTCAGCGCCACCGAGGCCGTCACCGACGCCGTGGCCTCCACCGGCCGCGCCCGCGCGGTCGCTGAATGGGCGGCCCGGCACCTCGAGGGCGCCGACGTGGCGGGTCCGCTGGCGCTCGACAACGCGCTCCTGGAGTCGGCCGCCCGGGCGAAGGGGATCGAGGGACCCGTCGCCGGCCGGGCGGACGTTCTGGTGACGCCGTCGATCGAGGCCGGCAACATCCTGGGCAAGGGGGTCAAGTACCTGGGCGGGTCGATCACGGCCCACGTGGTGGTAGGGGCGCGGGTGCCGATCCTGATCCCGTCGCGCGTGGAGAGCGCGGAGGACAAGCTGCACTCCATCGCGCTCGGCGTGTTGGTGGCTGCGTCCGGTCGACCGGGGGGGCGTCCCGGAACCGAGCGCGCCGCGGACCGCGGCCCGAGGCGCTGACGTGCCCACGATCCTCGCCGTCAACCCGGGCTCGACGTCCACCAAGCTGGCCGTGTACCGCGATGGCGACCCGATCGTGCACCGGGCGATCCGCCACCCGGACGAGGCCCTGGCCGGGTTCCGCGACCGGCCCGTCCTGGATCAGCTGCCGCTCCGGCTCGGGGCCGTGCGGGACGTGCTCGAGGAGCACGACGTGGCGGCTGAAACCCTGGACGCGGCCGTGGGGCGGGGCGGTCTGCTCCGGCCGCTCCCAAGCGGGACGTACCGGGTTACCGACGCCATGCTCGACGAGCTGGCGGAGGCCCCGCGGGGTGAGCACGCCTCGAACCTCGGCGCCTTCCTGGCCCGGGAGCTGGCCGGGCCCGCGGGCTGTCCAGCGTTCATCGTGGACCCCGTGAGCGTGGACGAGTGGGACGACGTCGCCCGGCTGTCCGGTCTGGCGGGTCTCGACCGGGTGTGCCTGTCCCATGCATTGAACATGTAGGCCGTGGCGAAGCGGTTCGCCGCGGAGGCGGGGACGGCGTACGATGCGCTGCGGCTCGTGGTCGTGCACATG
>JAWVYT010000613.1:0-1641 GCA_033722595.1 Longimicrobiales bacterium | reverse complement strand
GGCGGTCCTCGGGCTGGTCCAGCTGGGCACGCTCGAGCTCCACGTCTGGGCCGCGCGCCGGGACCGGCTGGACCGTCCGGACCGGCTCCTTTTCGACCTGGACCCGGACGAAGCGCTGCCGTTCGGCCGGGTGGCGAAGGCGGCGGAGGAGATGCGCACGCTGCTGGACGAGCTGGGACTCGCGTGCTTCCCGAAGCTCACGGGGGGGAAGGGGATGCACATCGTGGTCCCCATCGACCGGCGGAGCGACTGGGACGAGGCCCGGGCCTTCGCGCGGGCCGTGGCCGAGCGGCTGGAGGCAGAGGATCCCGATGGCTACACGACCGACAACGACAAGGAGAAGCGCAAAGGGAAGATCTTCATCGACTACCTGCGGAACGCCCGGAACGCCACCACGGTGGCGGACTACTCGCCCCGGGCCCGGGAAGGCGCCCCCGTGGCCGTGCCGATCGCGTGGGACGAAGTGAACCCCCGTGCGAAGAAGCCCACGCGCTACAGCATCACGGAGGTCCCCGACCGGATCGAGGAAGGGGCGCCATGGGAGGGTCTCGACGACGTCCGCCAGAGCATCACGCAGGCGATGAGGGACGCGCTGGCCGTGGATTGAGCACGTCCGGTCCGGCGGTGTCCGCCGTGGGTCCCGTCCGCGATCCGGTCCCGCTCGCGATCCGCCGCGAGCGGGACGCGGCTCAGTCCTCGTCGATGTCGACGTCGATCTCCAGCATTTCCGCCAGCTTGTCGGGCGGCACGACGCCGGTCTGGCGCTTCCACTCCCGCCCTTCCTTGAAGACGATGAGGGTCGGGATGCCCCGGATCCCGTAATGCACCGCCATGGTGGGGTTGGAGTCGGTATCGAGCTTGGCGACCAGCAGCTCGCCCTGCATGTCGCTCGCGAGCTGGTCCAGCATCGGCGCCATGATCTTGCATGGCTGACACCAGTCGGCGTAGAAGTCCACCACCACGGGGACGTCGGTCCCCTTGATCATTTTCTCGAAGCTTTCGTCGGTCACCTTCACCGGCCGGTCCAGGAGGATCGGCTTGCCGCACTCACCGCACCGGGGCTTCTCGCCCGCCCGGGCGAGGTCGATCCGGTTGACCGTGAGACAGAACGGGCACATGACGGTCGCACGCTTCGGATCCGTCGCCATATCGCTGCTCCAATCGGTTCGTTCACAGGGGCCCGGGGAAAGATAAGCCCCCGGGGCGAACGGGGAACCCCGGACGGGCGCGAGGCCGTTCCCAAACGATTGCGCGCTGGTTGTGGGGCGAGCACATTCAGGGCGCCCCCCCGCCAAGGAACCGAACCCGACGAAGACACCATCATGAACCGAATGCTGATCGCCGTGCTGGCCTGGGCCCTCGGGCCCTGGGCGGCTCACGCGCAGGACGCCGCGTTGGCGTACCCGGATACGCGGGAGGGCGACGTCGTCGAGGACTATCACGGCACGCCCGTGGCCGATCCGTACCGCTGGCTCGAGGACACCGACTCCGAGGAGACGACGGCATGGGTCGAGGCTCAGAACGCGGTCACCTTCGCGTACCTGAACGCGCTCCCGGAGCGGGACGCGCTGCGCACCCGGCTCGAGGAGCTCTACGACTCCGAGCGGTACGGAATGCCGTGGAAGGAGGCCGGCCGGTACT
>JAWVYT010000612.1:0-1662 GCA_033722595.1 Longimicrobiales bacterium | reverse complement strand
GTGGACAAGGGGATCCGGGAGGCGGCCAGCAAGGGCGTCATCGCCGGCTACCCGGTGGTCGACTTCGAGGCGGAGTGCTACGACGGCTCCTACCACAGCGTCGACTCGAGCGACGTGGCGTTCCAGGTGGCCGGCTCCATGGCGTTCAAGAAGGCCGTCCAGCAGGCCGCGCCGGTCCTGCTGGAGCCGATCATGGAGGTGAAGATCACCACGCCCGAAGAGTTCATGGGCGACATCATGGGCGACCTGAACCAGCGGCGGGGCAAGATCCAGGGCATGGACAGTCAGGGGTCCAAGACCGTCATCCGGGCACTGGTCCCCGAGGCGGAGCTCTACAAGTACGCCACGACCCTGCGCTCCATGAGCCACGGCCGGGCCGTCCACACCCGGGAGTTCCACGGGTACGAGGACGTGCCGCAGCACGTGGCCCAGAAGATCATCGAGGAGAGCCAGCGGGAGGAGGAAGAGGTCACGGCATGACGTGACCGGCCCGCAGCGCCGGGCCCCACCCGTGATGACGAAGAGAGCCCCGGCCTTCTCGGCGGGGCTCTCTTCTCTTTGTCCAGGGCCGGCTTCACGGCTGGGCTGTCTTTTCTTCACCGCGGACACCGAGGAACGCGCGGAAGCCGCCCCGCCTCGAACTCGAACTTCGAACCTCCAACGTCTAACTACCGCCCAGGCTCGGTGGGGAGCTCGATCTCCGGCTGTCCGCGGCGGCCCGCGAGCCAGGCGTCGACGCTGTACCGTCCGGGACCGATGAAGGCGAGGCCCAGGGCGACCCAGAGGTTCTTGAACGCGTGGGCCGGCGTGCCGCGGCCGGTGCTCACGTGCATGAACCAGGCGACGAACATGGTAATGACTACCAGGATCGCGGCGGGGCGGAAGAGGAAGCCGATAGCGAACAGGAGCCCGCCGATCGCCTCGGCGAACGCGGCCATGAAGCCGAAGAACGTGTGGCCGAAGCCGATCCCCAGGTGCTCGACGGCGCTCCCGGTCCGGGTCCAGCCCTCGGGGCCGGCCACGAGCTTCGACCAGCCGTGGAAGTAGATGAAGCCCAGGCCGAACCCCAGCCGGAGCAGGAGCAGGCCGATGTCCGGCCACCTCGACCGGTCGAAGATCCCACCCCTGCGTACCGCGCCGCCGCCCTCCGATCCCGTGCCGTCCATTCGCTGCTCCGCTGGTCGCTCAGTTCGTCGTCTGCGTCTCCTCGCCGCTCAGTCGCTCGGCGATGGCGTTCCACTCCGGGAGCAAACTGCGAACTTCGTACCGCGGGCGGATGTCCACGGGGACATCCTCCAGGCGCTCGACCGCCGCCTCGATCTCGGGACGCATGACGCCGTAGGTCTCCAGCATCTCGCCGGCCCGCTCGTAGTCGCCCTCGGCCTGGAGCGTCAGCAGCTCCGTGGCCAGTGACCGGACGGCCGCCTCCATGGCGGGGATGTCGGCGGTGATCCGGCCGTCGTCATCGAACGAGATGGCACCTTTCTCCCAGAGCCAGTTGAACTGGATCAGGTTGGCCCGGCCGTGGGCCTCGGTGGCGCCGAACCGGATGGACCGGAAGAGGTCCGGCAGCTCGCCCACGAAGGCGGCCCGGACGAACGCGTCGTCGTAGAGCCCCCGCTCCCGGAGCACCGTCAGGTTATGCAGTCCCACCACATCGGC
>JAWVYT010000611.1:0-1667 GCA_033722595.1 Longimicrobiales bacterium | reverse complement strand
GCCGTTCCCCGACGTGGAAGAGAACCGGTGGCAGATCTCCGTGGGTGGCGGCCGGCACCACCTCTGGTCGCCGGACGGACGCGAGATCTTCTACGTCCGATCCGATGACAGCGTGGTGGTGGCCTCGGTGAATCCCGGTCCGCCGTTCAGCGTCGGCAGCCGCAGGGCGCTCTTCCCGCTGCCCGACGTATTCGGGACGGCCGAGGACCACAGCTCGTGGGACATCCACCCGGACGGGCAGCGGTTCCTGGCCTCGATTCCCACCACGACACCCGAGACCGGCGACGTCTACTGGCTGATGATCGACCACTGGTCGGAAGAGCTCGAGACCCGACTGGGCGGGGCGCGGTGACGATCGGGACCGCAGGGTCGGAAGCGACGGTGGGATGAGCGAGATGATCGACCGCCTCAACGCCGCCCTGGAGGGCCGCTACCGGATCGAGCGGGAGCTCGGCCAGGGCGGCATGGCCACGGTGTATCTGGCCGAAGACCTGAAGCACAGCCGCAAGGTTGCGCTGAAGGTGCTGAAGCCGGAGCTGGCGGCGGTGGTGGGCGGCGAGCGGTTCCTCACCGAGATCGAGACCACGGCCAACCTGACGCACCCGAACATCCTCCCGCTTTTCGACTCGGGCGAGGCCGACAGCTTCCTCTTCTACGTGATGCCCTACATCGAGGGCGACAATCTCCGGGACCGGCTCGATGGAGAGCGTCAACTGTCGGTGGACGAGGCCGTACGGATCGCGACAGAAGTGGCCGACGCGCTGGACTACGCCCACCGTCACGGCGTGGTCCACAGGGACGTGAAGCCGGCCAACGTGCTGCTGCACGAGGGTCGCCCGATGGTGGCGGACTTCGGGATCGCGCTGGCCGTGAGCGCCGCCGGCGGCGGACGGATCACCGAGACGGGGCTCAGCCTGGGCACGCCCCACTACATGAGCCCGGAGCAGGCGTCCGGTGACCGGGACGTGGATCCCCGGACCGACGTCTACGCCCTGGGCTGCGTGCTCTACGAGATGCTGGCCGGGGAGCCCCCGTACGGCGGCCCTACCGCCCAGTCGGTGCTGGCCCGCATCCTGACCGAGGAGCCCCGTCGGGTCACGGAGATCCGCCGGACGGTGCCCCGTCACGTGGACGCCGTGGTGACGAAGGCGCTGGAGAAGCTGCCTGCGGACCGGTTCGACTCGGCGGCGGCGTTCAAGGCCGCGCTGGAGGATGAGGGCTTCCGCCACGAGCGGGAGGGCTCGGGTTCGGCCCGTCTGGAGCCGACCGCCTCGTCGGGCACCGGCAGCCGGTCCCGCTCTCTGGTTGCGGCCCTGGCCGTCGCGCTGCTGCTCGCGGCCGGGCTGGCGGTGGCGGGCTGGCTCCGGCCGTCGGACGCCCCGCCCGTATCGCGACTGGAGGTGAACGTAGACCCGCCGGTCGCGCTGAACTGGGGGCCGGCGTTCGCCATCTCCCCCGACGGGCGGCTGTTCCTCTACCGGGGCCCCGATGGCCAACTCTTCGTGCGTTCCATGTCCAACCTCGATCCCGAGCCGATCCCGCTGACCGAGGGGGCGCGGACGCCCGCCTTCTCGCCGGACGGCGAGTCGGTGGTCTACCACATCGGCAGCCCCGGCGACGACGAGCTCCGGACCTTCTCCCTGTCGGGGTCGCCGCCGGTGAGGCTG
>JAWVYT010000610.1:0-1675 GCA_033722595.1 Longimicrobiales bacterium | reverse complement strand
CTCACACGATGGTCGCGACGGCCACGGCGTGGCACGCGCTGCCGGCGATGACGAACAGGTGCCAGATCGCGTGGGCGTACCGGATCCGGCGGTTGTGGTAGAAGGGCGTGCCCGCGGTGTACGCGATGCCGCCGGCGACCATCCACGCCAGCGTGACGGGGTCCAGCGCCCGGACGAGCGGGACCACGGCCACGAGCACCAGCCAGCCCATGGCCACGTAGACGGCCGTGGACAGGAGCCGGAACCGACCGATGAAGATCAGCTTCAGCGCGATCCCCACCACGGCCAGACCCCAGATCACCCCGAAGAGGCTCCACCCCCAGCCGCCCCGGAGCTCACCGATCATGAACGGCGTATACGTCCCGGCGATCAGCAGGTAGATCGCGGCGTGGTCCAGGACCTTCAGGCGAGCCTTGACCACGGGATCCCGGGCCGCGTGGTAGAGGGTCGAAGCCGTATAGAGCGCCACCAGCGTCGTGGCGAATGTGCTCACGCCCACGATCTCCCAGACATCGCCCCGGATCGACGCGAACACGATGAGCGCCGCGGCCGCCACCAGCGCCGCCACCATCCCGACCCCGTGCGTCAGCACGTTGGCCAGCTCTTCCCGCGATCTCGGTTCCATCCATCCACTCCGCTCGATGCCCCGGCTCCATCCGGTCCCGAAAGGTGTCGGAACCGCCTCGGATCGTCCAGAGGCGCCCGGGCGGAACCTTCGGGCGGGCTCGCCGATCCGTTATCCTCCGCCATGCGACCTGACCAGCGAACCCTCATCCGGATCCCGTCCCTGTCCCGCAATGCCGGGGTCCTCCTCGCCGTTATGATCGCGGCAACGGGCTGCGAGGCCGCCCCGGAGCTCGGCCCCGTGGACGGGCGCGACCTGCCTCCCACCGACACGGGCCGGGTCGCCCTAGCGGATACGGCCCCGGACTTCACGCTCGAGGACCGGCACGGGGATCCGGTCACGCTGTCCAGACTGCAGGGCCGGGTCATCCTGGTGTTCTACCGGGGCCACTGGTGACCGTTCTGCGCCGCTCAGCTCGGGGAGCTGAACGACCTGCTGACGGAGAGCGAGCGGGAGCGCACCCGGATCGTGGCCGTCTCGGTGGATTCCGCCGCCGACATCGAGGCGATGCGGGCCCGGGTCACCGAGGAGTACGGATCGGCGCCGGACTTCCTCTTCCTCTCGGACCCCGGCCACCGGGTCATCGATCGCTACGGTCTCCAGAACCCGGACGACCGACGGGGGATCCCCCACCCGGCCACCTTCGTGCTGGACGAGGACCGGGTCGTTCGCTGGAAGTTCGTCGAGACCGACCACCGGGTCCGGCCCACGAACGCGATGATCCTCGAGGCCCTCCGTCGTCTGGAATGACGGCGCGGGGGTTGGCCTCGTGGGCCGAGCTTTGTAGGCTGAGCATATCGACGTTCGGAACGGCCTCGGGCGGTGCGGGCGTCGCGACGGGGCCGAGCGAGCAGGGAACGCCCGGAAACACAGAGCAGGTGCCACATGTCGGACGTACAGTACGAGCGCAAGAACGATCGTATCGTCGTGGCGAAGCAGGATGGCGAAGAGGTCGCCCGGATCGTCGAGGTCCCGGGCACCAACGTCACCAGCTTCCGGATGAAGGACGGCTCGAAGCGTGGCGACCGCGTGGAGGACATCGACGAGGCG
>JAWVYT010000609.1:0-1676 GCA_033722595.1 Longimicrobiales bacterium | reverse complement strand
CCGGGTCCACGTGGCCACCACCACCGTCGACCGGCTGGTGGACTACGCCCTGAACACGCCCGAGGACCCGCTCCGGTCGCCGCCCGCCGTGGAGCAGCGGTACGCGCTGATCCGACGGAACCGGGAGGGTGGGGAGGGGCCATGAGCCCTGACGCAGCCATCGAGGCGCTGGAGCGGGAGGCCCGCGAGGAGCTCGTCCACGGGATCCTGCCGTTCTGGAGCGGCCCGGCGGTGGACGCGGAGACGGGCGGGTTCGTCGGCTGGGTCGGGCCCGACGGACGGCCGGACCCCGAGGCACCGCGCGGCGGGGTCCTGAACGCGCGGATCCTCTGGGCGTTCTCCGCGGCCCACCGCGGCGGGTCCACCACCGCAGCCATGGCGGCCCGTGCCGCCGATGTCTTCACCGGCCGGTTCCTGGACCCGGAGCACGGCGGTGTGTACTGGACGGTCGACCGCGCGGGCCGGCCCGTCGATGACCGGAAGCACGTCTACGCCCAGGCGTTCGGGGTCTACGCCCTGGCGGAGCACCACCGGGCCACGGGCGCGGCGTCGAGCCTGCAGGCGGCGCTGGCGCTGTTCGAGCAGGTCGAGCGACGCGCCCGGGACCCGGAGCACGGCGGCTACCGGGAGGCGTTCGCCCGGGACTGGACGCCGCTCGACGACGCCCGGCTCGGGGAGGGCGACCTGGACGTGGCGAAGAGCGAGAACACGCACCTGCACGTGCTGGAGGCGTATACCACGCTGCTCCGGGCCGCGCCCGGGCCGGAGGTGGAAGCGGCGCTCCGGTCGCTGGTCGAGCTCTTCCTCGATCGGATCATCGACCCGGCCGGTCACGTGCTGCCGTTCTTCGACCGGGACTGGACCGTCCGGTCCCGTGCGGTCTCCTTCGGCCACGACATAGAGACCGCCTGGCTGCTGGCCGACGCGACGGACGCGCTGGGCGACGCCGCCCTCGGGACGCGGTCCCGGGACGCGGCGCTGCTGCTGACGGACACGGTGCTCCGGGAGGGGCTCGACCGGGAGCACGGCGGCGTGTTCTACGAGGTCCGGGACGGCATGGTGGACCGTGAGAAGGAGTGGTGGACGCAGGCCGAGGCGGTGGTGGGGTTCCTCCACGCCTACCAGGACACGGCCCGCCCCGAGCTCCTGGCCGCCGCGCTGGACACGTGGGCCTTCCTCCGGACCCATCTGGTGGACCGGGAAGCCGGGGAGTGGCGCCGTCGCGTCGACCGGGACGGGACGCCCCAGCCCGGTCACGAGACGGTCGGGCCGTGGAAGGGCCCGTACCACAACACCCGCGCCTGCCTCGAGATCATGGCGCGGGCACGGACGCTGACGACGGCCGACCGGCCGTGAGCTCGATGAGGGAGGTCCCGATGGTGCTCCGAGCGCTGCTGATTCCCCTGCTCCTGACCGGCGCGACCGCGTGCCGGGGGCCGATCCCCGATCGAGCCGACGGCCCGGCGACGGAGGCGGCCGGCGAGGAGCCGGCGGCGGCCGCCCGGGAGGCGGCGGAGCTCGTCGATGACCGGGCCACGCCGGCCACGCGCGCGCTCTTCCACGAGCTCCGGAGGGTGGCGCCCGACCACGTCCTGTTCGGCCATCAGGACGACCTGGCGTACGGCGTGGAGTGGTGGGCCGAGTCGGGCCGGTCGGATGTCCGGGACGTGACGGGG
>JAWVYT010000608.1:0-1683 GCA_033722595.1 Longimicrobiales bacterium | reverse complement strand
GTTCTCGCGCGTGGACCGCGTGGCCGTGATCACCACCCGTCCGGGCGCCGAGAGCGGCTCCACGAAGCCGCCGCTGGCGCTGGCCGCGTTCACCACCACCACCCGCCGGTCCGACAGCGGGTCGAGCAGCGCCGCCAGCCCGCCGGCCGTCAGGTCGGGGCCCGGCAGGTTCAGCCGGACCTCGTCGCCCCGCGCGCTGCCGTGCCCGAAGAGCGCCACCACCACCAGGTCGCCCGGCGCCGACCGGGCCCCCAGCGAGCCGACCGCGTCCACCACCGCCTCCCGCCGGCTGACCGCCGACGCCGCCTCGACCGACGACTCCGCCAGCCACACCACGTTCGAGCCCGGCACGCCCGCCCGCTCCGCCGCCTCCACCAGCTCCCGCCCCCACTCCGCGAACGCCCGCGAGTACTCCGGCGCGCCCCCGAGCCCCGTCACCACCAGCACGTGCGTCGACTGCGCCGCCGCCGGAGCCGCCGCCGCCGGGGACAGCGGGACGAGGGCGCCCACCCCCAGGACGAGCCCCGCCGCAAACCCGGCCGGCCGCCCCCGACCCTGAGCACGCCCCCGAGTCCGACTACGCCCCCGAGTCCGACCCCGAATACGAGTACGAGTACCAATACCAATGCCTCGCATCACGCCAGCCCTCTCCGCCGACGGACCATCCACTCCACCGAGAGCAGGATCAGGATCAACGCGAACGCCACCGGCGCGTCCCACAGCTCCAGCTCCTCGACCACGGTCACGCCCCGGTCGGCGTAGGTCAGGTCCTCGGCCAGGCTCGCGACCCGGTCGGCCGTGTAGAACCGGCCGCCGGTCTCGGCCGCGACCCGCTCCAGCGTACCCCGCCGCATGCGAGCGCCGAAGTACTCCTCCCGACTCGGCGTCACGGGCACCACGGCCGGCGAGGACGTGACCACGGCGGAGTCGTACCGGGCGGTGAGCGTCACGGCATACGGCCCGAGCTGATCCGCGGTGAACCGGCCGCGGTACTCGCCGTCCCGGGCCACGGTCCACTCCAGCGGGACCACCCGGGTCTCCCCCGCGGGCGACGTGACCTCGGCCATCACCGCCGCGCGGTTCACCCCGCTGAACCGGTCGTCCCGCACCACGCCCGACACCTCGACCACCTCACCGGGCGCCACCGGCTCGGCCGGCAGCTGCGCGACGACCGGGTCCGGCGTGTCCGCCACGAGCCACCGCAGCGCCTGCCGCCAGAGCCGCTCGTGGGTCTCGTCCTCGAGCGGGATGTCGGCGTGCATCTGCCAGAGCCACGAGTCCTGGACGGCGAAGACCGCCGCGCGGCCCGCGCCGTAGCGCTGGTGCGCCAGGACCGGCATGGCCGCGGGCAGCCCGGGCCCCGTCCCCGTCAGGAGCGCCGTGGCGCCCGGCTTCAGCTCGCCCACCCGGTTGAACGCCGTGAGAGGCGGCAGCGCGTCCCACTCCGTGACGGCCGAGTCGGGCTCCATCCGGGTGATCGGATGGGTCGCCGCCGCCCGGGCGGCCGTCACGGTCAGCGGCGCGTGGAAGAGGGAGTCGGCGGCCTGCTCCGGCGCCAGCCGGACGGGGAGCGCCTCGGCCACGGGCGTGCCCGACCAGCCGCCCTCCGCCAGTGCGCGCCGGCCGCCCAGGAGCAGGAGGCCACCGCCCCGACGGGCGACGTACTCCTCCAGCATGGTCAGC
>JAWVYT010000607.1:0-1683 GCA_033722595.1 Longimicrobiales bacterium | reverse complement strand
GCCGAACGTGTGACCCCCGGCGATCAGCGCCACGGTCTCCTCGTCGTCCATGGCCATGCGACCGAACGTCTCACGGATGTCGTGGGCCGCGGCCACCGGGTCGGGCTCCCCGTCCGGGCCCTCGGGGTTCACGTAGATCAGACCCATCTGCACGGCCGCCAGCGGGTTCTCCAGCTCCCGCTCCGCGGCGTACCGCTTCTCGCCGAGCCACTCGGTCTCCTGGCCCCAGTAGACGTCCTTTTCCGGCTCCCAGATGTCCTCCCGGCCGCCGCCGAAGCCCAGCGTCTCGAAGCCCATGGACTCCAGTGCGCAGTTGCCCGCCAGGATCATGAGGTCCGCCCACGAGATCTTCCGGCCGTACTTCTTCTTAACCGGCCAGAGCAGACGACGCGCCTTGTCCAGGTTCCCGTTGTCCGGCCAGCTGTTCACCGGCGCGAACCGCTGGTTGCCCGTGTTCCCACCGCCCCGGCCGTCGGCCACCCGGTACGTGCCCGCGCTGTGCCACGCCATCCGGATGAAGAACGGGCCGTAATGGCCCCAGTCCGCCGGCCACCACTCCTGCGAGTCAGTCATCAGGTCGTACAGGTCCTGCTTCACCGCCTCGAGGTCCAGCGACCGGAACGCCTCCGCGTAGTCGAAGTCGCCGCCGTAGGGGTCCGTCAGCGGCGAGTGCTGCCGCAGGATGTCCAGGTTCAGCTGGTTCGGCCACCAGTCCCGGTTCGTGGTGCCGCCCGCCCGGGTCCGCGACCCGTCGCCCGCGGCCGTGCTCGTGGCCGACGCGGTGTGGGCGCCGCCGCCGTTGCCGTGATGCGCGACGGGGCAGCCCCCGCCGTGTCCGTTGCCATGTCCGTCCATGAGCCTCTCGATTCGTTGGGTAGTCGATTGCCTGCGCCAGGGCCGAATGGCCCCGGGGGAGGCCAACCAATAATAACTATTAATAAGGGTAGCCGCACCCGGACACAACGGCCCGGGCCGCGCCCGCCGCGGGGCAGGGGATACACCGGAACGATGGCGGGCTCACGGGGCGTAGGATGGAGGAAGGTGGGTCTGTCCCGCAAGCCGATCGAGGCGGCGCAGGGCGGCGTTCGGACCCCGGCAGCGGCGGACCTCGATCGGCGCCGGTGCACGTCCCGCCGGCGCGCCGTATCTTGGCCATGGAGCCCCGATCTCCTCCCCTCGACGCGGCTCCGGAACCCCATGTGGAGACTGAGCCCATGACCCGCAGCCGTACGTTGCATCAGCACGCTGGAATCCTTTCCACCCTCGAGGCCCGCTTCCTGACGAGCACGGCCCGGGGCTTCCGCTCCGTGCTGCGGGTGTAGACGGAGTGTCGGATGCCAGCGGCGGCCGTGTCCTCGTCGACTTCCGAGCCGGTCTGCCGGACGACCGACGGATCGTGAACGACGGCGTCATGGGCGGCCGATCCACGAGCTCCCTGACCCGGGACGACGGGGGGCACGCCGTGTTCGAGGGCCGGATCTCGCTGGAGAACAACGGCGGGTTCGCGTCGTTCCGGACGACGGTGGGCCAGGGCGCCATGGCGGGCGCCGAGCGGTTCCTGGTCCGCGTCCGGGGAGACGGCCGCCGCTACCAGCTGCGGCTCCGTCCCGGGCAGAGCCGTCGCGAGGTCTCGTACAAGGCGCCGTTCGAGACGACGCCGGGGGCGTGGACGACGGTCCGGCT
>JAWVYT010000606.1:0-1686 GCA_033722595.1 Longimicrobiales bacterium | reverse complement strand
GAGGGGGTGGACGGTCCCGAACTGGGGATCGCCCGCCCGCGGGTCGGGCGCGGCGTCCGGACCCAGCTCGAAGTCGCTGGCGTTCCGCGTGTGGAACACCAGCGTAGCGCCGGGCCGGGCTCGCACAGCCTGCGGGATCGCCGGGTGTAGGCGGTTGATGCACGCCGGGTCCTCGTTGCAGTTGGCCGACGGGCTCCCCACGACCACGATCTCCTGGGCGTTCGCTGCGCCCGATCCCGCCGCCAGCAGCAGCATCACCGCAGCCTGGATCCAGCGATTCGCACGGGGAATGCGCATGAGTTCGACTCTCCTGTGTCGTGGGATGAGCAGGGGCAACCGCCGGGCGGGGTACCCGCGACGGGCGCAGGGTCCAACGTAGAACGCTCACGGGACCTGCGCACCCGGAGCGGCGGACGCTCGGCGTCCATCGCCGATCGGACCGCCGCGCGGCTGTCAGGCATCCCGGTACGGGCCGGTTCGGGAGGCTCAGCCCGGTGGCAGACCCCGCCGCACCTGCTCGATGAAGGGGTGGTCCGGGTCCCCTTCGGCCCACAGGCGGAGGAAATGCCGGCGCAGACTGTCGGCCCGGGCCTCCTCGCCCAGGCGGTCGTGGAGCTCGATCCGGCGCAGCAGGGCCGGGGAGGCGTACAGGCTGCGCCAGAGGGCGCGATAGAGCCGTAACGCCTCCCGAACCTGGCCACGGCGGGCCTGCAGCTCGGCGAGCGGCCAGACCACCTGCGTCCAGAAGGCTTCTTCCGGTCCCACGCTGCCCGCCAGGAGCCGCTCCGACGCCGTGAGGTGCTCGATCGCTTCGCCGTCCTGCTGCCGGGCGAGGGCGCGGTAGCCGCGGATCCCCTCGGCGATCCCGTGGATCAGCCGGGCGTCCAGCGTGTCCTGTTCGGCGGTGGAGTCGGCCTGCCGGTCGAGTATCGTGAGGACGGAGTCAGCGATGGCCAGGCGGTCCTGGTAGAGGGCCAGGAGCGCGGTCATGACCAGGTCCGGCTGGACCACCCCGTCGTGGTCTTCCCTGAGCTGCGGCATCGCCAAGTCTGGGACCGTCGGGGCGTCGGGATCCAGCCCGGTGGGACGCATGACCAGGTTGGCGAAGACGACGGGCCCGAGGGGGGTCGCGTCGGGGCTCTGCCCGCGGGTCGCGACCCACTCCCGGGTCTCCTGGACCCGGCCGGAGGCCAGCAGGATGTACAGACAGACATAGACGCGGCCCGCGGTGAGGTCCGCCCGCTCCCGCATCTCCTCGCACGCCAGACGGGCCAGCTTCAGGGCCTCGCCGGCCTTCTCCCCGTCCAGCGTGTAGAACGTCTGGAGCCGGGTCAGGAGCAGGATGTCGAGATCCTCGAGGGAGCCGGCGATCCGGTCACGGTCCTGCGGGGAGCCGTAGAGGTACTGGAACTGGAGCTCGTGGGACCGGAGTTGGAGGGTCTCCTCCCCGATCAGGCTCCGCTCGGTCTCGAGCCGCTCGGCTGCCGCTGCGCTGTCCCCCGCGACCAGGGCGAGATCGACGAGGTGGATGTGGTACGGCGCGAAGTCGGGATCCAGCTCCACGGCCCGCTCCAGCGCCGTCTTCCCGTCGTCCGGCGTGACCTTGAGCTGCGGCCCCCAGTGAAGGTACGCGTCGCCGAGCTGGTACCAGAGCTCGGGGTCGTCCGGGTACCTGCGCACCCCCTC
>JAWVYT010000605.1:0-1689 GCA_033722595.1 Longimicrobiales bacterium | reverse complement strand
GCCCGCCGGCCTCCAGCTGGAACCGGCTGCCCCGGACATCGAGGTCCCGGAGCCGGAGCGTGTCCAGGTCGAACGTGTCGCTGCGGGCCCCACCGGTCACCGCCACGAGCTCCGCCCGGACCGTGTCGCCGGCGGCCGTCCGGAGCTGCAGCCAGCGGCCGCGGGCGCCATCGAGCCGGACGGCGATGGGCAGCGACGGGGGGCCGGCCCCGCCATCGGACGGCTCGGCGGCGGGGCCCTCGCGGAGCGTGACGTGCGCCGAGTCCACGTCCAGCGTGGTGACGTCAACGCGCCGGCGGAGGAGCCGGACCGGGCGCCAGTCCACGCGGATGCGCGCGACCCGGGCCTCCGCCGCCGGCCCGGTGTAGCGCACGTCCTCGAGCACCAGCGGGCCCCAGAGGGAGCCGTCCACCGCACCCAGCCGGAGCTCCGCGGGGACGACGGCGCCCAGTACCAGCCGGGCCCCGGTCGTCGTACCGAGGGCGAAGGCCGCCAGGAGGACCAGCACCAGCAGCACCGAGACGAGCCCGAGCCCGATGATCCGGAGCCACCGCCTCACAGCACGCCTCCGACCACGAAATGCAGCCTCGGCTCCGGTTCGGGCCGGCTCACGGGCCACGCGATGTCCGCACGGACCAGCCCGATCGGCGAGCGCCAGCGGAGGCCAGCGCCCGCGCCGTGCTCCAGGTCGGACAGGGTGACGCCGCTCCGGGTGGCGAACACGTTGCCCGCGTCGGTGAAGACCGCGAAGCCGAACCCGGCGAACACCATCTGCTCCAGCTCGAGGCTCCCGACCAGCCGGTGCCGACCGCCGATGACGGACCCGTCGGGGCCCACCGGGCCGATGGACCGGTACCCGAAGCCGCGGACGCTCTGGTCGCCGCCGGCGTAGAGACGGAGAGAGACCGGCAGCGTCAGGAAATCGTCCACGAACGTCGTCCCGGCGTTGCCCCGGAGCAGGATCCGGCCGGACGGCCAGAGCCCGCGGGCCACGCCGAGCCGTACCGTCGCCTGGGCGAAGGCCACGTCGGACAGGACCGCCTCGGACGCGCCGGCGAGGTCCAGCTGGAGCCGGAGGCCGCGCCGGGGGAAGATCACGTCATCGCCCCACAGCCGGGACCACGCCAGCTCCGGGATCAGCAGCGTGCTGCTCCGCTCCTGGTCCCCGTCCCGGTACCACTCCTCCACCAGCCGGACGGAGGCCACCTCCCGCCAGGCGCCGCGCATGTGGTCGAGCTCGGCCCGGGCGTGGATCCGTCGGCTCTCCAGCCCCTCGAACGCGTCCCGCTGCAGCGCGGTGCTGAACGCGATCCGGTTCGACGGGCCCGTGTGCAGCGGGATCACGTACTGGCCCTGGAACCGCTGGGCCCGGAGCGACGCCCGGAGCTCACCCTCGAGCCGGTGGCCGTACGGGTTCAACCAGCGTCGGCGTCCGGAGACCGTGCCCCGCACGCCCGTGTCGGTCCCGTACCCCGCGCCGATGGTGAAGCTGTTGCGGGCCTGCATGTCCAGCTCCACCCGGATCGGGACCCGGAGGCTGTCCGCGCCGTCCCGGAGCGGCTCCACCTGGACCAGCCGGAAGTAATCGCTGCTGGAGAGCGCACGCTGCATCGCCAGCAGCGCGTCCAGGTCGAAGTACGCGCCCTCCTCGAAGGTCACGTAGCGCCGCATGAACGAGCCGGTGAACGG
>JAWVYT010000604.1:0-1703 GCA_033722595.1 Longimicrobiales bacterium | reverse complement strand
CACCGACGGCTACGGCCTCCTCAACGGCGGCCTCGGCTACCGGTGGTTCCCCGGCGGGCAGGTCCATTCGGTCACGCTCCGCGGCGAGAACCTGACCGACACGCTGTACCGGAACCACCTGAGCCGCATCAAGGAGCTGAGTCCGGAGACCGGGCTCGGCGTGACGTTGACGTACGAAGCGTCGTTTTGACGGATAACCCTACCCAACAAGGAGATGAAGGGATGAAGAATCGAATGGTGAAGATGGTGACTGCCCCCGCGCTGGCGCTGGGAATGCTGGCGCTGGGCGCGTGCGACGACCCGACGACGGTCGAGGAGCACCTGGAGGCCGCCGGGTTCGTGGTCATGGTGGACGGGACGGAGGCCCTGCGCCACATGGACACGGACGGCGGCACGCCCGCGCTCGGCTTGACGGCCGGCGTCGTTTACGACGTGGAGGTGGCGCTTCTGGATGAGGACGGCACCGAGCTGGTGGCCGATCATTCGGCGGGCGAGACCCACGAGGACGAGCTGGGCCTTACGCTGCTGGACACGTCGGTCGCCACGTGGACGCCCGAGGCGCACACCGGGACCACGGAGCCGGAGCACGTGGCCGCCCACGGCGTGCTGGAGACGCTGACCGCCGGGTCGTCGACGGTGGAGCTCTGCCTCCAGCACGAGGGCCACTGCGACTACGAGACGGTCTTCACACTGGACGTGACCGCGCCGTAGGGCCAGCCGGCCCACGGGACCGGAAGACGCCCGGCCACCGGACGGCAGCCCACGGGTTGCCGCCCCGGTGGCCGGGCGTCTACGTTCGGCCCCATGAACTGGACCGAGTGGCGCGATGAGTTCCCGATCCTCGCCGATACGACGTACCTGAACTCCTGCTCGCTGGGCGCCCTCTCGCGCCGGGCCGAGCAGCGGCTCCGGGACTTCAGGAACGAGTGGCACACGTACGGCGCGTCCGGGTGGTACGAGACGTGGATGGGCCGGCTGGCGGAGCTCCGGGGCCGCGTGGGCGCCATGCTGGGCGCCGAAGAGGGCGAGATCGCGCTCTCGCCGTCGGTGTCCTCGGCGCTCTCGGTGGTGGCCTCGGCGCTGGACTACCCGCCTGAGCGGAACCGGGTCGTCGTCTCCGAGCTCGACTTCCCGACCCAGGCCTACCAGTGGATGAACCGCCCGGACGTGGAGGTGGCCCGCGTCCCCAGCGACGACGGTGCCACCATCGCCCTCGACCGCTGGGCCGACGCCGTGGACGGCCGCACGGCCCTCGTCGCCACCAGCCACGTCTTCTTCACCACCGGCGCCGTCCAGGACATCCGGGCGCTGGCCGGGATCGCCCACGACAACGGCGCCCTCTGCCTGATCGACGGCTACCACGCCTCCGGCCAGGTGCCCAGCGACGTGAAGGACGCCGACGTCGACTTCTACACGACGGGACCGCTGAAATGGCTCCTGGGCGGGCCCGGGCTGGCGTACACGTACGTACGGGGCGACCTGGTCCCGGAGCTCGAGCCCACCATCACGGGCTGGTTCGGCGCCGCCGACCAGTTCGACTTCGACATCACCCGGTACGAGCCGAAGGCCGACGCCCGCCGGTTCGAGCTGGGCACGCCGGCGCTCCATACGGTCCACACGGCGCTGGGTGGCCAGGAGATCATCGACGAGATCGGCGTGGCCGCCATCCGGGAGCGCAACCGGTCGCTGACCGAGCGCCTGGT
>JAWVYT010000603.1:0-1711 GCA_033722595.1 Longimicrobiales bacterium | reverse complement strand
GCGCCTGCTCGGGGTCGGGATGGACCTCGACCATGAGCCCGTCGGCGCCGGCGGCCACGGCAGAGAACGCCAGCGGCGCCACCAGATCGGCCCGGCCAGCGGCGTGGCTCGGGTCCACGATCACCGGCAGGTGCGTCTCCTGACGCAGGACGGCGATGGCTCCGACGTCCAGCGTGTTCCGGGTCGCCGTCTCGAACGTGCGGATCCCGCGCTCGCAGAGGATCACGTCCCGGTTGCCCTGGCTCATGATGTACTCGGCCGCCATGAGCAGCTCCCGGACCGTGGCGGACAGGCCCCGCTTCAGGAGCACCGGGCGGCGGATCCGACCCAGCTCATCGAGGAGCGAGAAGTTCTGCATGTTCCGGGCGCCCACCTGCAGGATGTCCGCGTGCTCCGCCACCAGCTCCACCTGCCGCGTGTCCATGACCTCGGTGACCACCGGGAGCCCCGTCTCGGCACGCGCCTCCGCCAACAGCTCCAGCGCCTCGGCACCGAGCCCGCGGAAGGAGTACGGGGAGCTCCGGGGCTTGAACGCGCCGCCCCGGAGCAGACGGGCACCGGCTGTCTTGACCCGACGGGCCGTCTCCAGCAGCATCGCGTCGCCCTCCACGGAGCACGGACCCGCGATGACCGTGGTCTCCCGGCCCCCGATGACCGTGCCGCCCGGGTCGCCCAGATGGATCTCCGTCCGGCGCGCCGCGAACGCCGCCGACGCCAGCTTGTACGGCTTGGTCACCGGCGTTACCGACTCCACACCCGGCAGTCGCAGCAGCGGGACCTCGCGGAGCGCCTCCTCGTCGCCGATACAGCCCACGACCACGCGGGTTTCCCCCCGCGATACATGGGTCCGCATGCCCAGCCCCTCCACACGCTCCCTGATGTGGTCGAGCTCCTCGTCGGTGATCCCCGGCTTCGTGATGATGATCATGTCCGCTCACTTCGGGTTCGGATACGAAAAAAGGCGGCCCGCGGAAGTGCTCCGCGGGCCGCCCGTGCGCCTGGAGTCCGGTGCGCCTCAGCGCATACGCCTCCGGCCACGGCCCGCGGTGCGGGGCCCGTAATAGGAATAGCCGTAGACGTAAGAGTGACGCACGCTCATGACCCGAACGCTACCGCCGCCGTCCCCGTCCGGTCAAGTCCGGCCTTTACATACCAATGAGTACTGTTTATAGATTCCGGTATCATAAAACATACTGACAGGTATTGAATGGTGAGAGCGCACGACGGGGTGGCGCGGGGCGGCCGGTCTGTCGCGGCGTGGCGGCCGGGTGTGGGTCCCGTCGTCGGGCTCGCTGGGGGCGTCGTGCTCGGGCTCGCGGGTCTGTTCGCCGGGGCCTCCGCGCAGGCGACCGGCGCGGCGGGCGACCCGCTGCGTCCGTGCGCCATCGAGGGCTGGGACGGTCCGGCGTCGTGCGGGGAGATCCGGGTCGCGGAGGACCCGCGGACCCCGGCCGGCCGCCGGCTCGGGTTGAATGTGGTGGTGCTGCACGCCGTGGGTCCGGACAGCGTCCGGGCGCCGGACCCCGTCTTCGTGCTGGACGGCGGTCCCGGGCAGGCGGCGACCCGCGCGGTGGAGTGGGTGGTCGAGGAGCTGGCGGCGGTCCTCGGCACCCGCGATGTGGTGCTGGTCGACCGGCGCGGCACCGGGGGGTCGAACCCTCTGGACTGCCCGGCGCCGCCGGGGCTGGCGCTGGTGGACCGTCTGGCTCGC
>JAWVYT010000602.1:0-1716 GCA_033722595.1 Longimicrobiales bacterium | reverse complement strand
GAGCAGAGCGAGGATCGCTGTGCCCTTCATACCACTGAACTTCATTGATGGCTCCTTCGGTGATGCTCGTGACTCCTGCGGAGCCGGTCGCCCGGTTCTCCGCCCCTTCCAGTGATGGGACGAGCGGGGCCGGAAAACGTAACAATGGGAGGGATTCCCAGGCCGGGACGAGACCGGCCCACCTACGAGCCGTCCAGATCCTCGCCCGCGAGCAGTGCGACATAGCTCTCGTAGCGGTCCCGCCGGATCTCACCGGTCTCGACCGCCTCCTGCACAGCGCACCCCGGCTCGTGGGTGTGCGTGCAGCTCCGGAACTGGCACGCGCCGAGGAGGGGCTGCATCTCCGGGAAGCACGCGTCCAGGTCGCGGGCCTCGACACCCCAGAGGCCCAGCTCCCGGAGCCCCGGGGTGTCGGCCACGTACCCACCGGTCTCGAGGGGCAGCAGAACGGAGGAGACGGTGGTGTGGCGACCTTTGCGCACGGCATCGCTCACGTCCCCGACCCGGAGCGAGAAGCCGGGCTGCATGGCGTTGAGCAGGCTGGACTTCCCCACTCCGGACGGGCCGGTGAGCACGCTGATCCGGTTCTCCAGCAGCTGCTGGAGCCGGTCCACGCCTTCGCCGGTCTCCGCGCTGGTCCGGACCACGGTGTAGCCGAGCTCCTCGTACGGTGCGAAGGCGCGGGCGGCGTCCGGGTCGAGGTCCACCTTGTTGGCGACGATGGCTGCGTCGAGTCCGTTGGCTTCGGCCAGGACCAGGAACCGGTCCAGCATCCGGAGCCGTGGCTCCGGGTGAGTGACGGCGAAGACGGCCGCCAGCTGGTCGACGTTGGCCACCACCACCTTGGCCCGGTGCCGGCCCTGGCGACCCGGCGCCCGACGGGCCAGCTCCGTCCGGCGGTCCTCCACCGCCTCGATGGTTTGGCTGCCATCCTCGTGACGGAGCACCTGGACGCGGTCGCCCACCACCACGGCGTCACCGGTACGCTGCTCCTGCTTCAGTCGGCCCCGGAGCGAGGCCTCGACGACCACGGCGTTCGTCGCTCCCGGATACAGCTCGACCTCGTACGTTCCGCCCACGGCGGTGCGTACGAGGCCGGGATGTCGTCCGGTGCCGGCCGGCATATCAGGCGGCGAAGCTCTCCAGCGCCGAGCCCATCTCCCCCTCGCGCAGGCGCTTGAGCGCCCGGTCACGGAGCTGGCGGACCCGCTCACGGGTCACGCCCAGCATGTTGCCGATCTCTTCCAGCGTGTGGGTCTCGCCACCGTCCAGCCCGAAGTAGAGCCGCACCACCTTGGCGTCCCGGGGGTTCAGCTGGTCGAGCGCCCGGTTGATCTGCTCCGCCAGGAGCCGGTCCTCCACGTCCTCCTCGGGCTCGTCGGCCTCGTCGAGGACGAACCGCTCCACCAGGTAGCTGTCATCGCTGTCCCCGATGGGCGCGTCCAGCCGGACCTCGGCGGAGTTCAGCGTCTGGAGCTGCCGCACGATGCTCGGCTTCAGGTCCGCGGCCTCGGCTACCTCCTCGAGCGTCGGGTCCCGACCCAGCTCCTGCTTGAGCCGCTCCCGCTCGCGAAAGATCCGGGCGAGATCGCTGGCCCGGTTCAGCGGCACACGGACACTGCGGCCGTGGTTCGCCAGCGCCGCCAGGATCGCCTGGCGGATCCACCACACGGCGTAGGAGATGAACTTCACGCCCTGATCCGGATCGAACTTCCG
>JAWVYT010000601.1:0-1722 GCA_033722595.1 Longimicrobiales bacterium | reverse complement strand
GCCCTCCGTGCCCGGGAGCCATGCCGCCACGAACGCGTTCGACCGATCCAGCGCTTCGTTGACGATGAGCGGACGCCCCGAGATCAGGACCACGACGACCGGGACGCCGGCATCGGCCGCCCGCTCCACCAGCGCCTGCTGGTCCGGATCCAGGCTCAGGTCCATCCGGTCGCCCACGCCCTCGGCGTACGGCTCCTCACCGATCACCACCACGGCGACGTCGGCGCCCGCGACGCCCGACCCGTCCTCGGAGTACGTCACCTCGGGACCGTCGCCCGCCGCGGCACGCAGCGCCTCGAGGATCGTGGTGCCGCCGCTCGTCACCTCGCCGACGCCGCCCTGCCAGTCGATGGTCCAGCCGCCGGACTGGATCCCGATGTCGTCCGCCGCCCGACCCACCACATGGATCCGCGCGGCCGACCGGGAGAGCGGGAGCGTTCCGTCGTTCTGCAGAAGCACCAGCGACTGCCGGACCGCTTCCCGGGCCACCCTCCGGTGCTCCTCGGAGCCGAACGCGGCCGCCAGCGACCGGTCGGCCAGCGGCGAGGCGTCGTCGTCCAGGAGCCCCATGGCGGACTTCACCCGCAGGATCCGCCGGACGGCATCATCGATCCGCGACTCCGGGACCGTGCCCTCCTCCACGAGCTCCGTGAGCAGTGCGATGAACCGGCGGTAGTCGCTCGGGATCATGGCCATGTCCATCCCGGCGTTGATGGACTTCGCGATGGCCGCCTTGAAGCTCGGGTCCAGCTGCTGGATGGCGTTGTAGTCCGAGATCAGGAACCCCTCGAACCCCAGCTCCCCCTTGAGCACGTCCGTCAGCAGGTACTCGCTCCCCGAGATCTTCTGGCCGTTCCAGCTGCTGTACGACGGCATGATCGTGCCGACCCCCGCGTCCACGGCGTCGTAGTACGGGGACAGGTGGATCGCCCGCATCTCCTCCTCGGGCAGCGGCATGTCGCCCTGGTCCAGGCCCGTGGAGTCGCCGAACGTGGACGTGCCCGGCACCGTGCCGCCGTCACCCAGGTAGTGCTTCGCCGTGGCCAGCACCGCCAGCGCATGGCTCAGGTCCCCTCGCTGGTACCCCAGCACCGCCGCGGCGCCCAGCTCGCCCACCAGCTCCGGATCCTCGCTGAACCCCTCGTACGTACGGCCCCACCGCTCGTCCCGGGGGACCGAGACCGCCGGCGCGAAGTTCCACTGCACCCCCGTCGCCAGCATCTCCGCGGCCGTCACCTCCGCCGTCCGCCGGACCAGCTCCGCGTTCCGGGTCGCGCCCAGCCCGATGTTGTGTGGGAAGATGACCGCGCCCAGTACGTTGCTGTGGCCGTGGACCGCGTCCACGCCGTACAGGATCGGGACGCCCGAACGCGTGGCCAGCGCCGCCCGCTGGTAGCGGTCGTACAGGTCCCGCCACGCCCCCATCGAGTTCCCCGCCTCCGGGTCGCCGTTCCCGCCGCTCAGCACCGACCCGATGTGCAGCTCCGTCACCTCTTCCGGCTCGATGGACGTGACCTCCGGCTGCGTCATCTGGCCGATCTTCTCGGCCAGCGTCATCCCGGCCAGCAGCGCCTCCACCCGGTCCTCGTCCGCGTCGAGCCCCGCCTCCGGGTCCTGGGGCTCCCGCCCGCACGCCGGGACCAGGAGTGCGAGCAGCAGGGCCACCGCGGGAACGCGGGGAGCGGACGTACGAGGTCGCGCCATCAGGACAGATCGGGTCAT
>JAWVYT010000600.1:0-1722 GCA_033722595.1 Longimicrobiales bacterium | reverse complement strand
TGGCTGGCCACGGGGGTCCACCTGGGCTGGAACTGGATCATGGCGGGTCCGCTGGACCTGCCGGTGAGCGGGCTGCAGGGGCTGGACGTGCCGCTGTACGACGTCGCCGTCACGGGCCCGGCGTGGCTCACGGGCGGCGAGTTCGGACCGGAGGGCGGGCTGGTCGGCACGCTGGGCGTGTGCCTGGGGCTCGCGCTGGTATGGACGCTGACGCGCCCCGGCCCGGCCGGGGCTGAGGGATAGAGGAGGCGCGCATGTCGACGATCGATCGGGTCGGTGTGGTGGGCGGGGGGACCATGGGCAACGGGATCGCCCACGTCTTCGCCCAGAGCGGGCACCCCGTCACGCTCGTGGATGTCGACCGGGACCGCGTGGACGCGGCGCTGGCGACGATCCGGAAGAACCTGGAGCGGCAGGCGAAGAAGGAGATCATCGAGGCGTCGGCCGTGGACGAGATCCTCGGCCGGGTCGAGGGCGCCACGGAGCTGGACGCCGTCGGGGGCGCCGACCTGGTGGTGGAGGCCGTGCCGGAGAAGCAGGCGCTCAAGGCCGACATCCTGGAGCGGCTCGACGACGTGGTCGGCGACGCGATCCTGGCGTCCAACACGTCGTCCATCTCCATCACGGCGCTGGCCGCGGTCACGAGCCGGCCGGAGCGGGTCATCGGGATGCACTTCATGAACCCCGTCCCGGTGATGAAGCTGGTGGAGGTGATCCGGGGGCTCCAGACCAGCGACGCGGTCACCCGTACGGTCATGGAGACGTCGGAGGCGCTGGGCAAGGTCCCGGTGGAGGTGAACGATTTCCCGGGCTTCGTGTCGAACCGGGTCCTCATGCCGATGATCAACGAGGCCATATTCGCGCTCATGGAGGGCGTGGCCGAGGCCGAGGCCATCGACACGGTCATGAAGCTCGGGATGAACCACCCCATGGGCCCGCTGGCGCTGGCCGACCTCATCGGGCTGGACACGTGTCTGTCGATCCTCGAGGTCCTGCACCGCGACCTGGGCGACGACCGGTACCGCCCGTGCCCGCTGCTCCGGAAGTACGTGGACGCCGGGTGGCACGGGCGGAAGACCGGGCGGGGGTTCTACGAGTATTAGATCTGAGATTCGAGGTGTGAGATCTGAGTGGTTCGCGGCTGGGCCGTGTGACCGGTTTTGGGAGCTGGTCTCGCAGTGGTGCCACGTTCGGACGGTCGAGGGTGAGGGTTGGGGACAAGGGCTAGGGCTGAAGGCGGGGGTTGAGGGTGGGGGTTGAGGGTGGGGGCGCCGGCAGCGTTGAAAGTGCCGGCAGGGTCGGGGCGCCGGCAGGTTGGCTCCGGCCCGGAAGATAGCGCAGCCTTCGACGCCGGCCGAGGAACGACGAAGTCAAGGATGAGCCAGACTCAGATCTCAGGTCTCAGATCTCAGGTCTCAGATCTCAGGTCTGCAGTTGGATCCGCCGCCAGGGCTGGATGAGGCGGAACGCAGGAGAGAGCGAACGGATGGACGCCGAAACGACAGAACAGGAGCAGATCCGCGAGCTGGCCCGCCAGTTCGCCGAGGGCGAGCTGCGGCCCCACGTCGAGGCGTGGGACCGGGAGCGGGCGCTGGACCCGGGTGTGCTGGAGCAGCTGGGTGAGCTTGGGTTCCTGGGCATGCTGGCGCCGGAGTCGCACGGCGGGATGGCGTTCGACCTCGGGACGTTCGCGGCGGCGATCGAGGCGCTGTCGTGGGGCGA
>JAWVYT010000599.1:0-1723 GCA_033722595.1 Longimicrobiales bacterium | reverse complement strand
GGCCTCGTGGCCGAAGAAGTCGTCGGGTGTGGAGACCGGGATCGACAAGTCGGACGTTCTGCGGGAAGGCCAAGCGGCAGGGCTGGTCGATGTGAAGGTCGCCGCCGTCGACGAGACCTGGTCCGGCCACAAGTTCGTCGTGCCCGTGGACCAGCGGAGCGGCGGACCAAGGGAGCCCCGCTGAGGCGCGCACCCCCCCGGTCGGTCAGCCAGCCAGCACGGTGGTCGCGGTCTCGTATGCGGCCTCGACGCGGTCCCGGTCCGACGCCTCCTCCAGCGCGTTCATGGCCGTGCGGTGTACCACCTCGGCGTGATCGAGCAGCTCCCGCTGGATTCCGGGCTGCCCGGCCCGGAGGCCCACCGCCGTGATGATCTCGAGCAGGGCGACCGGGACGTGGGGATCCGAGCGGCCGTAGTGACGGGGCTGGTCGAACGCCATGTGCAGGAGGTCGGCCACCGCGGGCATGGGGACCACCAGCCGGCACGCGCCGTCGTCGTCGTGGAACGTGGGGGTCGGGAGGTTCCGGTCCACGAGCAGCGCCAGGGACTGGCCGAGACGCCGCAGCGCCTGCTCCGCGGTGAACGGGTCGTTGATCCCCGGCGAAAGCGCCCGCACGGCAACCTCCGCCAGCTGGTCCACGCCGCGCTCCACGTCCCGGGTCGACGACCGGGCGGCCCCCAGCACCAGAGCGTCCGCGATCGCCTCGCGGGTCTCGTCGTCCAGCGCGCCCTTCACCCGCGCCAGCGGGCGGCCCTCGACCACGAACGACCCGCGACCGTGGAGCAGCTCGATCACCAGGTCGCGCGCGGTGGCCAGCGACAGGAGGCCGTCGGTGTCGATCTCCTGGACGTACCCGCTGCTCCGGGCCGCCACCTCCGAGCAGGACGCCTCGAAGTCGTCGGGGAGCGCGTCCTCGGCCTGGATGGCCCGGTCCGTGCCCTCCTCGTCCTCCGCCGCCGGAAAGGTCTGCCGGATCGCCGTGTCCAGCTCCCGGCCGGCGGTGGCAATGACCTGTGAGGCCTGGATGGACGCGGCCGCGTGGTGGATGAAGTAGATGAGGACGGCCACACCGGCCAGCGCCAGGAGCAGCGCGACGACCAGGGCGAGCTGGGGCACATCATGGCCGCCGGCGTCCATGGGCACGTGTCGCAGCACGAGCAGACAGTAGACGAACCCGGCGATGAACGTGCCCAGCACGGCCTGGTTGCCCCGGTCCCGCAGGAACCCGCGCAGGAGCCGGGGCCCGAACTGCGATGAGGCCACGGACAGCGCGACCAGCAGGATCGAGAACGTCACGCCCGCTACGGTGATCATCGATCCGGCAATGGTCGACAGCAGCACACGGGCGCCCTCCGGCTCGCCGGCTCCGTGGAGCCACCGTACGAGCCGGATGCCCCGGTCGACCAGCAGCCGGTCCAGATAGAGTACGCCCTGGGACGCCACGATGGCGGCCAGCGTCATGAGCGCGGGGACGAACCAGTAGCTGGCCCGGAGACTGTCCCAGAGACGAAGGAGTCTGGCGTTCAACGCGGCGGGCTCCCGAAGTGAGGGGAAACGACGACGGAAAGGTGCCCCCTCCGGCCTGTCCGGGCAACGGAGACCCTGCCGGGCGCGACCCGGTCGGGCGCCGCAGCGCGCCCCGGTGACGGCGTCTGCTTGCCCGGTGCTTGACACCGGCCCCCGGCTGCCGTAAGTTTGCGGCCTCTATGACTGCCGGGATCC
>JAWVYT010000598.1:0-1726 GCA_033722595.1 Longimicrobiales bacterium | reverse complement strand
TACGCCGGGCCCTTGCCCGGCTTGATGTGCTGGAACTCGATCACACGACAGGGCTCGCCCTCGTGCATGATCACGGTGCCGCGCCGCATCTGGGTGGCGGACATCGCCATGGCTCGCGTGTACTCCGTCGAAAGGTGCCAGAGAAAGGAACGCCCCGACCCGTCGGGGCGCCGTGCGGCGATGAATGTCGCCGCGGCCTACTGCGGGTGCAAGTCCCCTTCCACGGCCCGGGACGGCCCCGACGCGTGGGCGTCGAGCCAGTCGATGACCAGCGGCCAGACCTCGTCGTGCGCCGGCTTCGAGACGACGATGCCCGGGTGCGTGAAATCTTCGCTGAACCCGGTCTCCCGGCCGGCCAGGACGTACGTCGCGTCGTCGGTGCCGACCATCTCCATGAGCCCGCGGCACGCGTCCGGCGGCGCGAATGTGGTGTCGCCGGCGCCGCTCACGGCGAGGATCGGGACGCGAACCTCGCCGAGCGCGCGGACGTAGTCGGTGGCGTCGTCGCCGATCCACTCGCCCCGCAGGTTCCACGTCATCCACTGGGCCATGACGCCCGGCAGCTCGTCCTCGGGGCCGAGCCCGAGGAGCCGGGCCGGGAACCGGCCCAGGACGCGGGAGACCGCGCGGATCAGCCACGCCCCCAGCTTCCGCCACCGCTGGAGCCACGGCACGGGAGTGGCCAGTGCGACGAGCGCGGCCACCCGGTCGCGGAGCTCCGGCTCCCCGGCCAGCGCGATGAGCAGGGCCGCACCGCCGGCGGAGTGACCGATGAGGAGCGCCTTCTCCGAATCCCGGGTGGCCGCCTCCACGGCCGCCGGCACGTCCAGGCGGCCCCAGTCTTCGAACGTCCAGCCCCGGCCGTCGTGGCGCTCACTCCCGCCGTGCCCCCGGGGGTCGAGGACGATGGCCTCGTAGCCCGCCCTGGCCAGCGCCCAGGCCATGCCGTGCCCCCGGGTGCCCAGCCAGAACGTGTGGTTGGAGAACGTGCCCGGCATCAGGACCACCGGCGGCCCCTCGGGATCGCCGACGCGGTAGAGCGCGAGCCGGGTCCCGTCCGCCGCCATCACGTCCTCATGGCGGACGCTCCGGGTCACGACAGGAGCGGGCTGACGATCCGGACCGCGCGCTCCACCGCCCGGGCCGACATGGGCGTCTCTCCCGCCGGGTCGCCATCGATCTGGACCGCAATCGCCGGGTCCGTCTCCACAGTGACTTCCTTCGCCTGGAAGTGGAGGAGCCGGTCGTCATCACCGAACTGGCCGCCGAGTGCCTTCCACACGACGGCCGGTACATCGATCACGTTCCGTGGCGCCACCACCACGACGTCGAAGAGCCCGTCCTGCCAGGAGCTCTTCGGCCGAGGCGCCAGCGGGACGGGGAACGGGAGGAAGTGGGCGAACAGCTCGCCGACGTTGGCGAGCATCACGCTGACGGCCCGCACCTCGACCGTCTCGCCATCGGCCGTGATCCGGAACTCCACGGGCTGCGCCGTAAGCGCTTCCTTCACGGCCGCGAAGACGTAGGCGCCGAAGCCCCAGCGCTCCTTCATCCCCCGGGTCGCGCTGGCCATGACGGCCGCGTCGAGGCCGGCGCCGGCCACGAGGGCGAAGTCCCGGTCCCCGATCCGGCCCAGGTCCACGGCGGCGGGCGTGCCCTCCACCGCCAGCTCCACGGCCTCCTCCAGGCTCGACGGGATCCGCAGATTGTGGGCAACCTGGTTCGC
>JAWVYT010000597.1:0-1729 GCA_033722595.1 Longimicrobiales bacterium | reverse complement strand
TCGCTCCACCGGTAGACCTCCAGCGCCACCACGTTCTCGCCCTCGACCAGGTACGGCGTGACCCGGAACTCCGCCGGCGTCTTGCTCCCCTGGTTGTAGCCGACGGGCTCGCCGTTGATCCACAGGTAGTACGCCGAGCTCACTCCGCCGAAGTGGAGGAAGACCTCCCGGCCGTCCCACGCCGCCGGGACCGTGAACGTCGTGCGGTACGAGCCCACCGGGTTGTTGTGGTGGGGGATGTGCGGCGGGTCCGGGTCGTCCGGCGCGAACGGGTACTTCACGTTCGTGTAGATCGGGATCCCGTACCCTTCCCGCTCCCAGTTCGACGGGACCGGGATCTCGTCCCAGCCGCCGACATCGTAGTCGGGCCGATGGAACCCCACCGGCCGATCGGCCGGCTTCGGGACCCAGTGGAACCGCCACGCCCCGTTCAGGCTCACCACGAACGGCGACGCGGACGCGTCGTTCGGGTGCTCCCGGGCGTCGGCCTCGCGGGCGAACGGCACGTAGCTGGCCCGGGGCGCTTCGCTCCCGATCCGGAAGATCGACGGGTCCTCCCAGAACGGCGCGCCATCGCGCTCGAACGAGACGGGCTCCGGGGCCGGCGAGGCCGGACCGGTGGGTCCGCACCCGGCCAGGGTCACGGTCAGCAGCGAGAGGATCAGCGTGCGGTGGGCCTTCATGGCTCGGTTGGCTCCATTGATCGGTTTCGGCGCTTCGGCTCGGTGCGGAGCCGGCTCGGCGGCTCGGCTCGGCGATTCGGTTCGACTCGGCTCAGTGGCTCAACCCTGCGGCTCCGGCTCGCCCGCGGGCGGCTCCAGCGGCGTCCACGGCGCCACCGGTACGCCGAAGTCGGGCGTGCCGTCGTCGTTCCAGGTGTACGGCTGGATCCGGGGCGTGCGGCCCATGTCGCAGGCGTCGGTCGGCTGGTCGTTGGCGTGGTAGGCCATCCACTCCTCGGTCCCGTCCGGCGAGGTGAAGAAGGTGGCGTGGCCCGGCCCGTAGACGTCGTGGGCGTCCTCGCGCTGGAAGACGGGCTCGGGGTGCTTCTCCCAGGCGCCGGTGCTCACGGGGTCGCCGCCGACATAGTCCAGCCTCCCGAGCTTGTAGTTCGGTCCCCAGCACGCGCTGGCCGCATAGATCAGGAACGTCTCCCCTGCGTCGTTCCGGATGGCGAACGGCCCCTCGTTGACCGTCCCCTCCTGCCGCTCCCACGTGTGGGTGGGTCGCGAGATCACGACCTCCTCTCCCACCGTCTCCCACGGGCTCGACATCCGCTTGATGGCCAGGTCCTGCGTGGCGTTCCACACGCTGTAGACGGCGTAGAGCGTGTCGCGGATCTCCATGACGGTCGCGTCCAGCGAGTTCCGCTCCACGAGCTTCCCCTTGTACGTGTACGGTCCCATCGGGTCGAGGCCCTCGCTCTCGATGACCAGCGAGTACTGCGTGTTCACGAAGTCGTCGCCCGCGGCGCCGCCCGTGAAATAGCCGTACCAGCGCGGCCCGTTCGGCCCGTCCAGCAGGAAGAACTCGGGCGCCCAGTAGTTGCAGCACCGGTCGGCCGTCGAGTCCTGGTAGATCTGGACGGGCTCGGCCTCCTTGAGCGCCTCGATGGTCGGCGCCTTCCGCATGGTCAGACCCCCCCCGGGGCCGCCCCACGTGGTCGCCGCCAGGTAGTAGCTCCCGTCATAGTACGTGATCCACGGGTCCGGCCCGCTCTGGTTCAGCG
>JAWVYT010000596.1:0-1733 GCA_033722595.1 Longimicrobiales bacterium | reverse complement strand
TGCCACTCACGCCGCGCTCCCGTGGCGATCCGCCCGGATCGTGTCGCCGTAGGAGGCCCTGTACCGGGCGTACGCCTCCTCATACGCCTCGTGGGCCCCGTCCTCGGGCGCCTCCAGCGAGCCGCGCTCCAGGGTGGCGTCGGCGGCCCTCCCCAGGTCCGGGAACGCGCCCGCGCCCACGGCCGCCAGGAGCGCCGCGCCGTACGCCGGCCCCTCCTCGCGATTCACCGTGGTGACCGGCAGGCCGTATACCTCGGCCTGGAGCCGCCGGATGAACGGGCTCTTCGCGCCACCCCCGGTCAGCAGGAGGTGGTCCGGGGCCAGCTCCATGGAGCGGAGGATCTCCAGCGAGTCCCGCATGGCGAAGCAGATGCCTTCCAGCACCGCCCGTGTCACGTGGCTCCGGCCATGAGACAGGCTCAGCCCGAGCAGCGCGCCCCGCGCGGCGGCGTCCCGGTGCGGGGTGCGCTCGCCCTGCAGGTAGGGGAGGAAGGTGACTCCGTCGGAGCCCCTCGGTGCCTCGGCCGCCTCCTGGTTCAGCGCCGCGTTCAGGCCTTCGGGATCGGCCCCCGCGGCCGGGCCGCCGAAGCGTTCCCGGTACCACGCGAACGCGCCTCCCGCCGACAGCACCACCCCCATGATGTACCAGGTGCCCGGTGCGACGTGGCAGAAGGTGTGGGCGCGCAGATCGGGATCGACTGCCGGCTCGGCCACGGGCGCCAGCACCGTGCCCGACGTGCCCCAGCTCGCCACCGCCTCTCCCGGCCGCACGACGCCCACACCCGCCGCGCCGCACGCGTTATCGGCGCCGCCCCCCACCACGGGGGTGCCCGCAGACAGACCCGTGACCGCGGACGCCTCGGCGGTGACCCGACCCAGGACGTCCGACGAGCCGCCCAACTCCGGCAGCAGCGACGGCGACACCCCGACCGCCTCCAGGATCTCCGCGCTCCAGCGCCCGCCGGCCGTGTCGAACATCAGCGTGCCGGAAGCGTCGGACGGCTCCGTCGCCAGCGTCCCCGTCAGCCGATACCGGATGTAGTCCTTCGCGAGCAGCACCGTCGCCAGCCGTTCGTACGCCGCCGGCTCGTGGTTCCGCAGCCACAGCACCTTCGGCAGCGTGAACCCCTCCAACGCCGGGTTGCGGACCCACTCCCGCAGCCGGTCCTCGCCGCCCGCACGGTCGGTGATCTCACGACACTCCGCGGTCGTCCGACCATCGCACCAGAGCAGCGCCGGCCGGATCACGTCGCCGCTCCCATCGAGGAAGACCGACGAGTGCATCTGCCCCGTCAGCCCCACGGCCACGATCTCCGCGTCCGTCGACTCCGCCACCGAGGCGATCGCCGATACCGTCGCACGCCACCAGGACGATGGGTCCTGCTCGGCCCAGCCGGGTCTCGGCGCGTCCAGCGTGAGCGGCGCCGTCTCGCTCGCCAGCACCTCGCCGTCGTCCGCGACCACGATCGCCTTGACTCCGCTGGTACCGACATCGACACCGAGAAAGGCCGTCGAAGACACGTCAGCGGACTCCCATCAGGAGCTCCATCGTCAGCTGATCGAGCCGCTCGTACGCGTACCCCCGCGCCCGGATCGACTCCAGATCCGGCTCCTCCTCCTTCAACGACGCCGCACCCTCCGGCGAGAACGGCTCCGGCTCCGAGCCCGCGCCCCGCTCCCGGAGCTCCGTCAGGAGCGCCTGGATCTCCTCATCCGCCCGGAACCGCCGCACC
>JAWVYT010000595.1:0-1733 GCA_033722595.1 Longimicrobiales bacterium | reverse complement strand
GGGGTCCCGGTCGACAGCGGAGCCATGACGCTCCCGGCCGTGGCCCCCGGCGACAGCGCGGTCCTCGAGCTGGGCTACACGCTGCCGGAGCCGGAGCCCGGCCGGGAGTACTTCCTGGACCTGAGCGTCCGGTCGGCCGCGCCCCGGGGGATGGTCCCCAGCGGGCACGAGGTGGCCGCCGCCCAGCTGGCGCTGCCGGTCGCGGTGCCGCCGGTCGCCGTCGCGACGGACGGGATGCCGCGCCTGGCCATCGACGGGTCGCCCGACTCCGTCCGGGTCTCGGGCGACGGCTTCGATGTGGGCTTCGACCTGCGGGACGGGACGCTGTCCTCGCTCCGGTTCCGAGGCGAGGAGCTCATCCTCCGGGCGCCGATGCCGAACTTCTGGCGCGCGCCGATCGACAACGACTGGGGCAACGGACTGCCCCGGCGGGCGCTGCTGTGGCGGAACGCGGGCACGGCCCGCGAGCTGGTGGACGCGCGGGTGACCCGGGAGTCGCCCGGCGTGGTGCGGGTCCGGTTCGACTACGTGCTGCTGGACCACGAGGGCGACCCGGCGGCTGACTACACCAGCGTGTACACCGTCCTCGGGAGCGGCGATGTGCTGGTGGCGAACACATTCGCGAAGCGGTCGCCGGAGCTGCCGGAGCTGCCGCGGATGGGGATGAACCTCCAGCTGCCGGCGTCGTTCGACGCCATGACGTGGCTGGGCCGCGGGCCCCACGAGAACTACTGGGACCGGAAGACGGCCGCCGACGTGGGACGGTACAGCGGGAGCGTCGCCGAGCAGTACGTCCCCTACATCCGGCCGCAGGAGAACGGGTACAAGACCGACGTCCGGTGGGTGGCGCTGACCCGGGGCGACCAGGTCGGGCTCCTGGCCGTCGGCATGCCGCACCTCGGCGTGAGCGCGCACCACAACGTGCTCGAGGACTTCGAGACGCCCGAGGCCGGGTTCGTGGGGCACAACGACCGGTGGCGGGCCCGGAACCGGCACACCGTGGACGTGGTGCCCCGGGACCTGGTCTCGCTGAACCTGGACTACCGGCAGATGGGCGTCGGCGGTGACAACTCCTGGGGCGCCATGACCCACGACGAGTACCGGCTCCTGGAGCCGCGCTACTCCTACGCGTTCCGGCTCCGGGCCTTCGACCCGGCCGCCGAGGAGCCGGGGACGCTGGCGCGGCGGGCGATCGACATCGACCCGTTCGCAGGGAGCGAGGGCGCCCCCACCGGCGCCGCCGAGGCGGGGCAGGGGCCGCGATGAGGGCCCGGGTGGCTACCGGCCGGGCCGCGCCGGTAGCGCCGGCACCACGCCCGCGCCCCGACCGGGCAGCCGCCGGGGTACGCTCCCGGAGACGCGCCCGGACGCCCGCCCGGAGACCCTTCCGGACAGCCGCCGGGCTCCCCGCCCTCCTCCTGACCCTGCTCCTCGCCGGGCCGGCCGCCGGGCAGGCCCACCCGCCCGCGACGTGGGTGGCCGACAACGGCAACGGGACGTACTCGAACCCGCTCTTCTTCGAGGAGTTCTCCGACCCGGACGTGATCCGCGTGGGCGACGAGTACTTCCTGACCGGGACCACGATGCACACCGTCCCGGGGCTGCCGGTGCTCCGGTCGAAGGACCTGGTGAACTGGGAGCTGGCCAGCTACGCGCTGGAGCGGCTGGAGCTGGATCCGTCGTTCGGGCTCGAGGGCGGCGAGCAGTACGGGCAGGGGATCTGGGCGCCGGTC
>JAWVYT010000594.1:0-1744 GCA_033722595.1 Longimicrobiales bacterium | reverse complement strand
GTGGAGACGGCGGTCACGGCCCGGCACATCAACAACGGCCAGAGCTGCATCGCTGCCAAGCGGTTCATCGTCCACGAGTCCATCGCCGGTGACTTCACCGCCCGGTTCGTCGAGCGGACCGAGGCGCTGCGTGTGGGCGACCCCATGGACGAGGAGACGGACATCGGGCCGCTGGTCACCGAGCAGGCCCGCGACGACCTCGCCAGCCAGGTGGAGCGGTCGGCGGAGGCGGGGGCCCAGCTCCTGACCGGGGGATATGCGCCGGACCGTGCGGGCTGGTTCTACGCGCCGACCGTGCTCGCCGACGTGCCGGGCGGGGCGGCCGCGGCGAGCGAGGAGACCTTCGGCCCCGTCGCCGCCATCTTCGTGGTGGCCGACATGGACCAGGCCATAGAGGTGGCGAACGCCACCGACTTCGGGCTCGGCGCCAGCGCCTGGACGACGCACGAGGCCGAGGCCGATCGGTTCGTGCGCGAGCTCGAGGCCGGCTGCGTATTCATCAACCGGATGGTGGCCAGCGACCCGCGGCTCCCGTTCGGCGGCGTGAAGCGGAGCGGGTACGGCCGCGAGCTCAGCCGCTACGGGATGCGGGAGTTCCTGAATATCAAGAGCGTGGGCGTCGACGGAGTCTGAGACGGTCGCTCAGCCGGACGCCTTGACCCGTTCCACATCCAGGATCACGACCTGCTGCACGTCCAGCTCGTCCCTGCGGAGCACGCCGATCCGGCGCGGGCCCATGAACACGTCCGGGAAGGGGAAGTTCCGGAGCTCGCCCAGCAGCGTACCGTCGCGGGCCAGGACGTCGATGCGATCGATCTCCCCCGGCGTGTCCTCGCTCACGCCGACCCAGATTCGGCCGGCGGGGTCCACCCGCACGTCCACGATCCGGGGGATCAGGTCGGCGAACGTCATCTTCTCCAGCCGCTGCTGGACCAGTCGCTCCTGCGTCGCCTCGTCGGGCCCGCCGCCGATCCGGATCCCGTCCGCGGCCTCCTCCCGCACCCGCTGGCGGGCGAGCTCCCGGTCGGCCTCCGTGGTCGGCCGGGGCGCCGGCTCCCGCGCGATGGTCCGCACCCTGGCGCCCGTCGGGTCGAGGATGTGGACCAGGTACGCGGCGGAGTCGGACAGCACCGTGGCCCCATCGGGGAACGCGGCCCAGTTGAAGTCCGGCGTGAACTCCCGGGCCATTATCGTGATCCTGATCCGGCCGGCGGCCTCCAGCTGGACCATGTCCGTCGGTGGCTCCGGGCGGTCCCACAGCGTGTCCACAGCCTCCATGGCCCGATCGACCCGGACGAGCGGGATCGTCGGCTCCCGGTCGCTGTCCCCGCCACCCCGACTCATGGTCATCTGTCCGCTGGCCGAGCGCCGGAACCCGAAGATCTGGCGGAAGGTGGTGATGAAGCCGTCTTCCAGCGTCACGAGCTGTGCGCCCGGCACGCCGGCGTTGTCCGGGAAGGGGATCGTTCGAGGCTCCCCACCGTCCTGCGGGTAGCCCGTCATGCGGCCGTTCGAGAAGTCGGTGATCCACACCGTGTCCCGCGGTCCGACGGCCAGTGAGATCGGCTGGCTCAGCTCGCCAGGGCCCTCACCTTCCCGTCCGAACGTCGCGAGGTGGACGCCATCGGGCCCGTACTTGAGGACGCGGCGTCCCTGGCGATCGAGGATATACAGGTTGCCGCCGGCGTCCGCGGCTAGGCCGCCGGCGTCGACTTGGTCGAACTGGTAGACGTCCTCGGCGAAT
>JAWVYT010000593.1:0-1750 GCA_033722595.1 Longimicrobiales bacterium | reverse complement strand
TGGTGCCGGGCGATGAGCCAGTTCAGCACGGCGATCCGCACGTTGCCCGCGTGCAGCTCCCCCGTGGGACTCGGCGCGAAGCGGGTCCGGACTCGGCTCATGCGTCCTCGCTCAGGTGCTCCATGATCGTCGTGGCCAGCTTGTCCGAGAAGCCGGGGACGTCGGCCAGCGCCTCCGGGCCCGCCTGCCGGATCCCGCGGACGCTCCCGAACCGGCTCAGCAGCACCCGCTGCCGCTTCGGGCCCACCCCCGGGATCTCCGCCAGCTCGCTGGACAGCGTCCGCTTGCCTCGCAGCTTCCGGTTGTAGGCGTGGGCGAACCGGTGGGCCTCGTTCCGCACCTGCTGAAGGAGCCGCAGCCCCGGGTGCGTACGCGGCATCCGGTACGGGGTCTTCCGGTCCGGACGGTAGACCTCCTCCTCCCGCTTCGCCAGCGCGCACAGCTGGACGTCCTCGGCGCCGACTTCCGCCAACGCGGCGGCCGCAGCCGAGAGCTGGCCCTTCCCACCGTCGATCACCGCCAGCTCCGGGACGGGCGCCCCCTCCTCGAGCCGACGTCGGAAGTAGCGCGACACGACCTCGGCCATCGACCGGTAGTCGTCGTTGAGCCTGACCGGTCCGTCCTCCGTGGCCCCCTCACCTTCGACCTCGGCCCCCCCGGACCGTCGGTTCCCCCACTCGCCCCGGATCTTGAACCGCCGGTACTCCGATTTCTTCGGCTCCCCGTTCTCGAAGACCACCGCGCTGCCCACGACCTCCGTGCCCTGGGTGTGCGAGATGTCGAAGCAGACGATCAGGCGGGGCACCACCTTGAGCTCCAGCGCCTCCTGCAGCTCGTAGACCACGTCATCGGCCCGGGAGTCCACCGCCTCGTCCATGACCGACCGCTCCTCCAGCATGTGCCGTGCGTTCTGCGCCGCCAGCTCGACCAGCCGCGCCTTCTCTCCCCTCTGCGGGACGTGGAGCCGCAGCTTCCGGCCGGCCACGTCCGTCAGGATCTCCTCCAGTGCCTCCCGGTCCTCGAAGGCCATGGGCAGCAGCACTTCCCGGGGCAGGTCGGCCCGGCCGTGCTCGCCGCGGCCCAGGTAGAACCGGGTCGCCACCGCGGCGATCACCGCCGGCTCGTCCTCCGACTCGAGGTTCTCGAAGTGGTCCACCTCCCGCCCCAGCAGCTTCCCCCCGCGGATCCGGAGCAGGACCGCCGTGGCGTGGTCCCCGTCGCGGGCCACGCCCACGACGTCCTGGTCGCCGCCCCGGACATCCAGCGCCCGCTGGCGGCGCTCGATGGAATCCAGCCCCGTCAGCGTGTCCCGCAGCGTCGCCGCCCGCTCGAAGTCCAGCGCCTCGACCCGCTCCTCCAGCTCCGCGGCCACCCGGTCCCGGACCCGGCCGACCTTCCCGCCCAGGACGTCGAGGATCTCATCGATCATGGCCCCGTAGTCCTCTTCCGACTGGTATCCCACGCACGGGGCCCTGCATCGGCCGATGTGGTAGTCGAGGCACGGCCGGCTCGGCGTCTCCTCCGGGAGGTCGTACCGGCAGCTCCGCACCGTGTACGCCCGCTTCACGACCTCCAGCGCCTGACGCATGGCCCCCACCTCGGTGTACGGCCCGAAGTACTTCGACCCGTCGTTCTCCACCCGCCGCGTGACGAAGACCCGCGGGAACGGCTCCGTCACGGTGACCTTGATGTACGGGTACCGCTTGTCGTCCTTCAGCCGGATGTTGAACCGCGGCTGGTGGGTCTTGAT
>JAWVYT010000592.1:0-1763 GCA_033722595.1 Longimicrobiales bacterium | reverse complement strand
GGAGCGAGCAGGGCGGCACCTACCGGCTGCGGCTGCCGACGGCGGTGACCGGCGCATGGGTCGTCGTGGGCGACCGTGCCGTGGCGGTCAGCGACCGGCAGATCGACCGGCGAACGGTGGTGGAGCTGGACGGCTAGGCGAGCGGCCGGGGCCGGATCGGGGCTGAACCGGGTCCTTTACCGGTCCGGCCGACCGGCCTCCGGTCAGCCCGCCCGATACTCCTCGAACGCGTTGCGGATCTCCGCCATCTCCGCCTCGGAGAGCGATGCCGGCTCGCCGACCTGGAGCGCCCGCCAGTACACGGCCGCCAGCGCCTCCACCTCCACGGCCAGCGCCAGCGCCTCCGTCGGCGACGCGCCCAGCGTCACCAGCCCGTGGTTCGCCAGCAGGCACGCCGTACGGTCCTCCAACGCCGCCACGGTGTTCGCCGCCAGCTCCGGCGTGCCGAAGGTGGCGTAGGGCGCGCACCGGATCGTGCTGCCCCCCGCCACGGCGACCATGTAATGGACGGGAGGGATCTCCCGCCGGAGACACGCGAGCGCCGTGCTGAACTCCGGGTGGGCGTGGAGCACCGCGCCCACCTGGGGGCGGGCCTCGAGGATCCCGGCGTGCAGCCGCCACTCCGTGGACGGCTTGCGGCCGCCGTCCACGACCGTACCATCCAGGCGCATACGCACGACGTCGTCCGGACCCATGTCCTCGTACGGCACGGCGGACGGCGTGATCAGCATGCCGCCATCGACCCGGACGCTCACGTTCCCCGACGTACCCCGGCTCAGCCCGGCCCGGTTCATGGCCCGGGCCGTATCCACCAGGGCCCCTCTTCGCTCGGATTCGCTCATGGATGGGTGCGGCTGCGGTCGGGGAACAGTGCGGCCAGGGCCTCGCGGCTCGCGTCGGCCACGCCGCGCTCGGTGATGATGCCGGTCACCAGTCGGGCAGGGGTGACATCGAACGCGGGGTTCGCGACCGGCGACCCTTCGGGCACGATGCTGACCGTGTGGATCCGGCCGGTCCGACCCAGCCCGGTCACCGTGGCCACCTCCTCCGGCGCCCGCTCCTCGATGGGGATGGCGGCGCCGTCGTCGAGGGTCCAGTCGATGGACGGGCTCGGCGCCGCCACGTAGAACGGCACGCCCGTGTCCCGGGCCGCGAGCGCCTTCAGGTACGTCCCGATCTTGTTGGCGACATCGCCGGTCGCGGTGGTCCGGTCGGTCCCCACGAGCACCATGTCGACCCGGCCCGTCTGCATGAGGTGGCCACCGGCGTTGTCGGCGATCACCGTATGGGGGACGCCGTGCTGTCCCAGCTCCCACGCCGTCAGGCTCGCGCCCTGGTTCCGCGGCCGGGTCTCGTCGACCCAGACGTGGACGGGGATCCCGGCATCGTGCGCCCGGTAGATCGGCGACGTGGCGGTCCCCCAGTCCACGGTGGCCAGCCACCCGGCGTTGCAGTGGGTCAGGACCCGGACCGGCTCGCCCGCCCGCTCCTCCGCCCTCTCCCGGATCAGCGCCAGCCCGTGCTCGCCCAGCGCCCGGTTCCGCTCCACGTCCGCATCGGCCAGCGCGCCGGCCACCCGGTACGCCTCGGCGACCCGCTCGTCCGTCGGGAGCCCGGCAACGGCGTCGGCGACCTGGTCCACCGCCCAGCGCAGGTTCACGGCCGTGGGTCGGGTGCCCAGCAGGACGGACCGGGCCGCGTCCACGGCGGCGTCGGAGGCCGCGTCCCGGAGCGCCAGCGCCATTCCGTACGCGGCGGTCACG
>JAWVYT010000591.1:0-1765 GCA_033722595.1 Longimicrobiales bacterium | reverse complement strand
TTCGCCGGGTTCGGCTTCGCGGTCTTCACCGACGCGGGCAACGTGTTCGCCACCCGGAGCGGCGTCACCCTGTCCGACCTGGAGCACGGCGCGGGCGCCGGCCTCCGCTGGCGCTCGCCGATCGGGCTGGTCCGGGCGGACATCGCGTGGCCCGTGAGCCGGCCCGACCCGGAGCCGAGACTGCATTTCGTGGTCGGAGGCGTGCTGTGAGGCGGTGGCTCCGGATCATCGGGCTGGGGCTCGTCTCGCTCCTGCTGGTGCTGGTCCTCCTGGCGGCGTTCGCCCTCGGTACGACGACCGGGGCGCGGCTGGTGCTGGGCGCCGTGGTCCCCGCCGAGCTCCGGCTGGGTGCGGTGGATGGCTCCCTCTGGGGCCCGCTGGTGCTCGACGACGTGCGCTACAGCGGGCCGGCGGCGGAGGCCCGGGTCGCGCGCATCCGCGTGGACTGGCGCCCGGTCCGGCTGCTCCGCCGGCTCGTGGACGTCACCACACTGGACGTGGACTCGGCGCACGTCACGCTCCGCGAGGACCCCGCCGCCGAGCCGTCCGATGGCGCGGCCGGCCCCCCGTCGCTGCCGATCGCCGTCCGGCTCGATGGCGCCCGCGCCCGCTGGCTGCAGCTCCGGACGGCCGCCGGCGACACGGTCCGGGCGGAGCTCGTGTCGGTGACCGGTGGCGCCCGCAGCGACACGTTCGATCTGGACACGCTCCGGCTCCGGGACCTCGATGTCCGGGGCAGCCGGTTCCAGCTGGAGGCCGGCGGGCGGCTGGTGAGCGGCGCCGCGTCGCCCCGGGACACCATGGGCATCGATCTGGTGTGGTCCGGCCGGCTCCGGGACGGGATGGGGCTGGAGGGTCGGGCGGTCGTGCGGGGCGCCGGCGGGGCCGTGTCCATCGACCATCGGCTGTCGCGACCCGTGGCGGCCCGGACCGACGCGCGGGTCCGCAGCCCCTGGCAGCCCGACAGCCGGCGGTGGGAGCTGACCACCGAGGTCCCGCGCTTCGCGGTGTCCGAGCTCCGGGACGGGACGGCCGGCGAGCTCGGACTGACCGCCCGCGCGTCCGGCGGCATCGCCACGGTCCGGGGCCGGATCGAGGCCCGCGGGAGCCACCCGGCCGCAGGCGAGGTCGCTCTGGGCCTGGCCGGCGCGTACCGAGGCGACACGGTCACGATCGACACGGTCCGGCTCCGGCGCGTCGACGGACCGGGCGAGCTCCGGGGGGGCGGGCGCCTGGTCCTGTCGGAGACCGGGCCGACGGCCGACGCCGAGCTCGCGTGGTCCGGGCTGGCCTGGCCGCTGGACAGCGCCGCCATCGCCAGCCCGACCGGGGAGCTGCGGCTGTCCGGCCGGCCCGACGACTTCCGGGCCGAGGCGGAGCTGGCGCTCCGGCAGCCCGGGCGCTCCCTCGGGCGGTGGACGGTCCGGACCACCGGCGGGTACGGCGACGGTCGGCTCTCCATCGGCGAGCTGGTGGCCCGGAGCCGGGCCGGGGCCCGCCTCGAGGCCACGGCGGACGTGGCGTTCGGGGAAGGCCCCGAGGGCCGTGCGGAGCTCCGCTGGTCGGGCCTCGCGTGGCCGCCGGCCGGGGACACCGTCGCCCTCGCGAGTCCCGACGGCCGCATCGCGGTGGAGGGCTCCATGGAGTCGCTCGCCATCGGCGGCGACGTGTCGGTGGCCGGCGCCGCGATCCCGCTCTCCATCACCCGGGTCCGGGTCGACGTGCAGGCCAGCGGCGGTCCGGACTCGCTCCGCGCCCGGATCGA
>JAWVYT010000590.1:0-1765 GCA_033722595.1 Longimicrobiales bacterium | reverse complement strand
GGCCCTGGCGCCAGTCGGCGCGGGCGGAGAGGAACCGCTTGTCGGCGGACGCGTGCTCCCGGAACCCGTCGTACAGCAGGCGGCTCGCGGAGGCCCGGAAGCCGAGCCGGGGCGTACCGAGACCCGGGGCGACGGCGGGCTCCGTCGACCCATCGGCCTCCAATCCGCTGCCCCAGCCCGCGCGACCGGCGTAACGCGTGAGGCCGTGGGACCCGCCGGTCACGCTGGCCGATGCGTCCAGGCCGGCAACGGGCGGATCGCCCGTCCCGAGCTGGAGGACGCCGCCCGACGCGTTGCCCCACAGCGAGGACGCCGGGCCCCGGACCACCTCGGCGCGCTCGATCCACCGGGGATCGACGTGGCTGAGCGACGTCTGGCCGTCCGGCAGCGTGGCGGGCACACCGTCCACCAGGACCTTCACGCCGCGGACCCCGAACTGGGCCCGGGCGCCCAGGCCCCGGACGCTGATCCGATCGCCCTGGCTGAAATTGTACCGGTTGTCGACCTGCAGCCCCGGGACCGTGCCGAGCGCCTCCGCCAGCGTCAGGCCGGGACCCGTGCCTGCAGGCCGCTCCACGGTCACCGCGTACGGGGTCTCCGCGAGCTGCAGCGGCGTACGGAGGACGGTGACCCGGATCGGGGCGAGCGGAAACGCCGTGTCGGCGGCCGTGGTGTCGGACTGGGCGCCGAGCGGGGCCGCGGCAAGCCCGGCCAGGAGGACGATGACGACAGCGAGAGGTCTCATGGGTGCGAACGGTGGCGGGAACGGGGAGGCAGGGCAACCGGGGGTGGGCGTGCGGCGCGCAGACACGAGCACGGCGGGATCACGAGGACGGACACAGGGCGCAGGACACGAGGACGCCCGTCGGCATGGATCGTGAACGATTCAGGGCCGAGCGCCGGACACGGGATATCGCACGGAGGAAAGGCGGCCATGACCAAGCGACCGGACCAGCACAACATCGACCGCGAAGAGGCAGGCACCACCGATCACAAGTTCCAGCGGGACCCGGACGATCCGGAACCCGATCGGGAGACGGACGAGCCGGCGGAGGCGACGCCGGATCGGCCCCCGACACCCCAGGAGCTCCTGGAGCAGCAGAAGAAGCAGGCCCGGTCCGATCGGGCCGACGAGCTGAGCCGCGCACGCGAGAACATCGAGTCGGAGTCCGACGATGAGTAACGCCGGCGGATCGGTAGTCGATTTCGATTTCGATTTCGATTTCGAATTCGAGTTCGAGTTCGAGTTCGAGTTCGAGGTCGGGTTGGCGACGGGGTCGTCGTAGTGGACTGTCCGGATTGTTGACAGTGTGGAAAACCCCGGAAACCCCAGGGAAATCAGGGGCCTCAGCGGTGTATAACCGTGTGGAGAACTCGAGGCTTGACACCCACTATATGTGGTGGTAGCTTGGTTAGCCCGCACAACATGTAGGGCATTTCCGAACGGCTCCACCCCAGCGGGCCGACCCTGCGTGAGGCGGTCGAAGGTCGGTGGCGAAGGACGCCCCATACAGATCGAGTTATCCACGTTCACGCGCGTACATCCACACGCAGTAGAGAGGGACGATCATGACCCGTAAGCCCGCCAGCTCTCCCGCTTCCGCGGTGCTGCCCGACGACCTGTCGAAGGCAGATCTGACCGAGAACGCCCGGATCATCATGGGCAAGCGGTACCTCAAGAAGAACGAGGACGGTCAGCCGATCGAGGAGCCGGAGCAGATGTTCTGGCGGGTGGCGCGGGTGATCGCGGAGGTGGACGCGGAGT
>JAWVYT010000589.1:0-1766 GCA_033722595.1 Longimicrobiales bacterium | reverse complement strand
GCGCCGACACCTCCACCGTGGACCGAGCCGGGCGGTGGGTGCCGAAGTACTCGCCGTAGACCTCGTTCATCGCCGAGAAGTCGCCCATGTCGGCGAGGAAGACGGTGGTTTTGAGGACCGAGCCGAGGCCGGATCCGGCCTTCTCGAGGATCGCCGTCAGGTTCTCCATGACCCGGCGAGTCTGCTCCGCGACGTCGCCATCGATGATCTCCATGGTGGCCGGGTCCAGGGCGATCTGGCCGGCGGTGAACACGAGGTCACCCAGGCGCATGGCCTGGCTGTACGGCCCGATGGCCTCGGGAGCCTGATCGGAGTGGATGCGGACGGGTTCCATGGCTACTCCTGCGGTTGGACGGACGCGGCCTCGTGGTGCCGCACGCTCTCCAGGATCTCTTCGGGACTGACGGTCACCACACCGGCCTTTCCGACCTCGACGCCGGCCGCGTGCGTGGCGAGCACGGCGCCCTCGGCCACCGAGCCGGCGGCCGCCAGCGTCGCGGCCATGATGGCGGTGACCGTGTCTCCGGCGCCGGATACGTCGTACACGGCCCGGGCCACGGCGGGGATCCGCAGGAACCCGCCGTCGGCGGTGGCCAGCGACATCCCCTGCCCGCCACGAGTGAGGAGGAGGTTCTCGCACTCCAGGTGGCGACGGGTGCTCTCCAGCCACTCCGGGTCGTCGGGCCGGGTCTCGGCCCGCAGCGCCGCCGACAGCTCGGGCTGGTTCGGCTTGAAGACGGTGCAGCCGGGGAAATCGAAGAAGTGGCGGGCCTTCGGGTCGACGACCACCGGCAGGCCGAGCCGCCGGGCCACGTCCAGCGCGGCATCGATCACCGACGGGACCAGCACGCCCTTGTCGTAGTCCTCGAGGACGATAGCGTCCACATCCTGCGCGGCGGCCTCCACCCGCTCCGCCAGCGACGGCCCGGCCGCGGCCAGGTCGCCGTTCTCCTCCCGGTCGTACCGCGCGACCTGCTGGTGCCCGACCAGGACCCGGGTCTTCACCGTGGTCGGCCGACTCTCCAGGGGCAGCACGGCGCCGACATCCACGCCCGCACGCTCCGCCGCGCTCCGGAACACATCGGCCGCCCAGTCGTCACCGACGACCCCGATCAGGCGGGTGTCGGCGCCGACGGCGGCCAGGTTCGCCGCGACGTTCGCCGCGCCCCCCAGGGCGTGCCACTCGTCGCGTACGTGGACCACGGGCACCGGGGCCTCCGGCGAGATCCGGGAGGCGCCGCCCTGCAGGTAGACGTCCAGCATCAGGTCGCCCACCACCAGGACACGGGTCCCAGCGGCACGATCCAGGAGCTCGGCGGCTCGAGCGGCGTCGATTCGGTGCATTCGAACGGGCGTGGGCGTGGCGGTGGATGTCGACCTTCGAGGGCCGAAGCTATCCGTGGCGCCAGAGACTGTAAAGCGTGACGCCGCCGGGCCTAGCGGCGAGGCTCCGGGAGTGGGTAGGAGCCGACCACCAGCCGGTACGAACGGCCCTTCGCCTCGGAATCCCCGGAGGACGGCCGGGTCGTGTACTTCGAAACCACGGCCCGGAAGAGGTCCCGGATGGCCCGGGCGAACGTGGCCCGCTGCGCCGGAGTCTCGAACCGGAACTCCTCGTCCAGCGCGAAGGCCGGCACCACACCCCCCGATTTCGTGGCCCGCCGGAGCTGGGGCCCGAGCTCGGCCTCGGCACGGGCCTGGATCCCCAGCCACCGGACCGCCGTCCCCTCGCCCGCACCCTCCGCGGGCGGGGCCAGCGGACCCAG
>JAWVYT010000588.1:0-1775 GCA_033722595.1 Longimicrobiales bacterium | reverse complement strand
GTCGATGACGATGCGTGCGAGCTCCCGTCGCATCCGGATCCGGACCCTCAGGACCAGGAAGAGCGCCACGAGCGCGAGCCCGGCCACGAGCCCCCACCATAGACCGACCGGACCCGCCTCGGTCCGGAAACCCAGGTAGACCCCGATCGGTAGTCCCACCATCCAGAAGGCGAGCAGGTTGGCCACGAACGGGGCCGTGGTGTCCCCGATGCCCCGGAGCACGCCGGCAGCCACCACCTGGAGCCCGTCCGCGACCTGGAAGACGCCCGCTATCGGGATCAGCGCCACGGCCACGACCACCACCTCCGGCTCGTCGGTGTAGAGAGCGGTCAGGGGCCCCGGCAGCGCCAGGAAGACGACGGCCGCGACTGCCATGAACGAGGCGCCCGCGATGAGGGCCGACTTCATCGCCGCCCGGGCGCCCGCCGGATCGTCGCGGCCCACGGCCTGCCCCACCCGGACCGCGCTGGCCTGGGCGATCCCCACGGGGACCATGAACGTCAGTGACGCCAGGTTGATCGCCACCTGGTGCCCCGCCATCTGGACGGTCCCGAGCCACCCCATGAGGAGCGCAACCACGGCGAAGGCCCCCACCTCCAGCTGGAACTGGGCACCGATCGGCGCGCCGAGCCGGAGCATCCGCCAGAGCGGCCTCGGCTGCAGCACCACGGACCCGGCGGGCCGGAGGTACGGACCCAGACGCCGCACCGTTAGCAAGGCCAGGAACGCCAGCATCGTCCACCGGCTGATCGTCGAGGCCCAGCCCGTGCCCACGGGACCGAGCGCGGGCATCCCCCAGTGGCCGAACACGAGCAGCCAGTTCATGAGGACATTGACCAGGTTCGCCGCCACGATGGCCCAGACGATGGGCCCGACGCGGTCCATCGCCTGGAGCGTCTGCCGCAGTACGACGAATGCGAAGAAGGCCACGATGCCGGGGGTCGCGGCGTGCACGTAGCCGGCGGCCAGCGGGATCACGTCCGGCGGCTGGCGCAGTACGGCGAAGAGCGGCTCGGCGGGGAGCAGCGCGACGAGCGAGACCAGCGACAGGCCGGCGGCCATGACCAGCCCGCGCTGCACGGCACGGGCGATGGCGTGGTCGTCCCCGGCGCCCACGGCCTGCGAGACCACCGGGTCGAGGGCGAAGAGGACCCCCATCCCGAAAATGGCGATGAAGAAGAAGTACAGGTTGCCCAGCGCCACCGCCGCCAGCGCCGCCGCGCTGACCCGTCCCACCATGAGCGTGTCCACCACCCCCATGAACATCAGCCCGACCTGCACCGCCACGATCGGCAGCGCCAGGCGGACCATCGAGCGAAACTCGCGACGTGGCGGGAGCGTGAACGGTGCCATGGCGCCGGAGAAGGTAGTGGACGGAGCCGCCCGACGGGAGGCCGCGGCACGGGCGGACGGACCGCGGGGAGGCCGGTGGCGAAGGATGTCGGTGAAGTCCGAGTGCGAGGTACCGGTGACGCGTGATGCCAGCAGATAGGGACCGGCCCCCGGCCGCTGCCACTGACTCCGACGCCGGCTCGCCGCGCAACCTCCCACAGCGGCCGACGACGACCGGGTGATCCTCCGCCGCGCGGTTCGAGGTCGGATGACGCCGCGGCCCTTGGTCCTGCAGGGTGCGAGACGAGGGCCCCGTTCGACGCGGCGATGAGGGGCGAACCCTCCAAATGGCGCTCTGGCGGCCGAGCGGTCGGAGGCTTGACCCCGCCATGGGGGGCGAACCCTCCAACCGGCGACCTGATGGCGGAGCGATCGGAGGGTTC
>JAWVYT010000587.1:0-1775 GCA_033722595.1 Longimicrobiales bacterium | reverse complement strand
GCAGTTCGGAGAAACCGAACACGACGTTGACCGTGCGGGTGCTGCTTTCGCCCGCGCGGCTGTGGAGCAGGAGGAGCCGGCCGGCGTTGTCGGTCATGTCCCAGGACCACCCACCGACGTTGACGAAGTCGCCCTCATGGATCACCTGCGGACGGCCAGCTCGCAGGCGGGGGACCGTAGCGATCGTGGCAGTCAGCAGCTGTCGCCCGCGACGGTAGACTACCTGGCTTCCGTCCCGGGTCCACCGGGGTTCCTCGGCGCCGCCTTCCGCAGAGATCTGGACCCGGTCACCGGTCGGCGGATACGGCTCCACGTAAACGAGTTCTTCGCCGGACTCCACGGAGGTGTAGGCCATGAGCCGGCCGTCAGGTGAGAGGGCCGGCCAGTAGTCCCTGCTCGAGCGGTCCACGAGAACTTCGACGGCACCGCTCGCGGTATCGTAGGCCACGAGGTCGACCCGCCCCCCGGCCTGCACACCCGTCAACAGGCGAGTGCCGTTGTCGATCCAGGCATAGCCCGCGGTAAATGCCGTGTCGGGGCCTGCGCGCCAGATCAGCTCCATCTCACCCGTGCCGCCCACTCGCTGTTGGTAGATGCCCACCGGCGGGCCGTCGGGACCTCCCTGGCGCCGGAACAGCACCGAGCGGCCGTCGGCACTCCAGCCGGGCATGCAGCTCGACCCGTCGTTGGTAAGGCGTCGCCGGATACCGCGCTCCAGGTCGTACACCCACACGTCGTCGGCGATGCACACGGCCACCTCGCTGTCGTCCGGCGAGATTTCGAACTGGTGGTGGTCCGCGGCGGGGAAGTCGAGCGGATCCACGGATCCGTCCCGGTACACCCAGGAAAACCGGGTTTCCGACAGGTACGGCCCGGCCACGTACGCGAGCACGCCGTTCCGCGCTGCGGCCAGGTGACCAACGCCCCGGTATCCGGCCTCGTGACGCACGCCCGCGAGCACCTGTAAGGCCTCGCCCGTAGTACGCAGGCCGTCCGGGTCGAACGGGATGGTCCACAGCTCGTCGCCCCGCAGGAAGATCAGCGTGCCAGGTGGTACGAACCGGGCCATCCCTCCTTCGACGACCTGGGTCCGACGGCCCGTCTCCAGATCGACAGCGTAGATCGTATCCGTACCGGTGCCGGACGCGATCAACGCCGACCCGCCAGGCACGGCGTCCGGCCAATGCAGGTTCTCGAGCCCGGTGTCTTCCGGCTCCGCGTCGCCCGTCGCGCGCACACTCAGCACGCGGTTCGCCTGCCCGTTGCTGTAGTAGATCCGTCCGTCGTCGGCCCACGTCCCGCCATACGCGTCCACGGCCGGCCCCAGTGTCACGACCTGGCCGTCGGACAGCGACACCTTGCGGAGCTCCGTGCCCGTGAAGAACGCGACCCATGCGCCGTCCGGCGAGAAGAACGGCGCCGACGCCCCGGCGGTGCCCTCTATGGGCTCCGGGTAGAAGGAGTCCAGGCGTCGCCGGTACAGGCGTGTGACTCCCGCAGTGTCCCGGGTGACATAGACCATGGTCTCCCCATCGGCGGAGAGCGCCATGGACGGCCGCACGTTGCCCGCCGCACCCGGGACGAAGCTCATGGGCGCCGACTCCGGCAGTGTGATGGACAGACGCATGACGGGGTCCGGCTCGGCGCCCCGCCCGGCCAAGGCCCACACCAGTCCGCCGAGCGCCAGGACCGCCGCCAGGGAGCTCAGGGCCGCAGCCCACACCCAGCGTCGCCCGTCCTGCTGCCCTTTCGCGCCGCCGTGACGGACCGTCGGG
>JAWVYT010000586.1:0-1779 GCA_033722595.1 Longimicrobiales bacterium | reverse complement strand
TCGCTCGGCCTGGAGGTCGGCGGCAGCGTGGGGCTGCCGCTCTACCTGTCCCAGGCGCTGGCGGTCACGATGTACATCTTCGGGTTCCGGGAGGGGTGGCAGTTCATCTTCCCCGAGCACCCGGCGCTGGTGATCGACCTGGTCACGTACGCGGTCATCCTCGGCATCGCGCTGGTCAGCGCGGGCTTCGCGTTCCGGATCCAGTACCTGATCCTGGCGGTGATCGTGGTGTCGCTGGTCTCGGTCTTCGCGACCGTATTCACGGGCGGCCTGACGCACGAGCCCCAGCTGTGGGGCGAGTTCCAGGGCTTTCCCGAGACCGGCTTCGAGGGCACGGACATGTGGTTCCTTTTCGCGCTCTTCTTCCCCGCGGCCACGGGGATCATGGCCGGCGCGAACATGTCGGGCGAGCTGGAGGACCCCCGGCGCTCGATACCTGTGGGCACCCTGGCCGCCGTGGCAGTGGGCACGCTGATCTACTTCGCGCTGGCGTGGTGGCTGGCCCGGGCCGCCTCGCCCCAGGAGCTCGTCACGAACTACACCATCATGATCGACCGCGCCTACTGGGGCCCCGCCGTCGTGGCGGGGCTCCTGGGGGCCACCTTCTCCTCGGGGCTCGCCTCCCTGGTCGGGGCGCCGCGGATCCTCCACGCGCTGGCGGACAGCGGCGTGCTGCCGCGCGTCTCCTGGCTGGCCGAGCGGACGCCGAGGGGCGAGCCGCGGAACGCGGTCATCTTCACCGGCGCCGTGGTCCTCCTGGCCCTCCTGCTCCGGGACCTGAACACGGTCGCGCCCCTGATCACCATGTTCTTCCTGATCACGTACGCCATGATCAACGTGGTGGTCTTCATCGAGCAGAGCCTCGGGCTGATCAGCTTCCGGCCGCTCTTCCGGATCCCGCGGTACATCTCGTTCGTGGGCGCGGCCGGCTGCCTCTTCGCCATGTTCATCATCGAGCCCGTCTTCGGGCTGATGGCCGTGGGCTTCGTGGTGACGTTCTATATGCTCCTGCTGCGCCGGCGGATCCAGGCGCCGGGGGGCGACGTGCGGAGCGGGCTCTTCGTGGCGCTGGCGGAGTGGGCGGCCCAGAAGGTCATCGAGTTCCCGCCATCGCCGGAGCGCTCGTGGAAGCCCAGCATCCTGGTCCCGGTCGAGCGCCTGACGCAGATCCGGGGCGGCTTTCCGCTCCTGGCCGACCTGACCTCGCTCGGGGGCTCGGTCAAGCTGCTGGGGCTGCAGGAAGGCGGCGAGGCGACGGAGCTGAGGCGCGAGCTCCCGGGATTCGCGGACGCGTTCCGCAAGCGGGGGATCTTCGCGCGGACCACCTTCATCGAGTGGGCGGAGCCGGGCCAGGGGCTCATCGCGGCGATGCAGGCGCTGGACGGCGCCTTCTTCCGCCCCAACTGTGTGTTCGCTCGACTCCCCCTCCAGGAAGACCCGGTGGCGGAAGAGGAGATCCGCCAGATGGTGCGTCAGGCCCGACGGCTGCGCACCGGTGTCATCCTGTTCGCCGACCACCCCGAGGCCCGGCTCGGCCGGCGCCAGTCGGTGAACGTCTGGATGCGGGAGCAGGGACCGGACTGGAAAGTGAGCATGCGACTCGGCAACCTGGACATGTCGCTCCTCACCGGTCACATCCTCCGAAAGGCGTGGGGCGGTGAGCTCAACGTGGTCTGCATCGTCGCGGACGAGGCCGAGACCGCGGCGGCGCGGCAGTTCTTCGAGCGGGTGACGGAGCTGGCCCGGCTGCCCCGGGTCAACATCGTGATTCGGGTCGGC
>JAWVYT010000585.1:0-1784 GCA_033722595.1 Longimicrobiales bacterium | reverse complement strand
TCAGCGGAGGTCGTAGCGCACGGGCTCGCCGAGCAGGGACGACAGGTCGCTGCCGTCGCCGAGCGCCTCCGGGTCCCGGCCGCGGCGGAACAGCACTGCGCCCGTCTCGCCGTGCAGCGTCAGCGCCGGGCCCCGGCGCCGGAGCCACGCCCCTTCCCGCACGCCCAGGACCGGAACATCGTTCTCCTCCATGAACTCCCGGATCCGCTGCTCCCGGGTCTCGCCCATGTGCGTCGAGTCGGGGTCGGGGTCCTGGTAGTGGGGGTTGATCTGGAACGGGACCAGCCCGAACGCCTCGAAGCGCTCGGGCTCCACGATCGGCATGTCGTTGCTGGTCCGGATCGTGGGACAGCCGAGGTTGGTCCCGGCGGAGGAGCCGAGGTAGCGCAGCTCGCCGGCCACGGCCCGTCGCCGCACGGGCTCGATGAGCCCCAGCCGCTGCACCGCCTTCAGGAGCCGGAACGTGTTCCCGCCCCCGACGAACAGGGCCTCCGCGTCCTCCACCGCGGAGCGGGCGTCCACGGTGTGGAGCCCCACGACCCGGACCCCGAGCGGCTCCAGCACCTCCGCTACCTTCCCGGTGTACCCGTCGTGGTCAGCCAAGGCGAACGGCGCGAAGTGGACGGTCCGGGTGCCGCCCAGGAACTCGGCGATGGCGTCCAGGGCGTGCTCCAGGAACCCCATGCCGTGGAGCGACGAGTTGCTGAGCAGCAGGAGATCGTGGTTCATCGGAGTCGGTCGAGCTCGCGCCAGACCTCGCCGCGGACGTAGTCCCGGGCCGCCTGCGCCTCGGCCGCCAGCTCGTCGAACGACCGATCCGGGTAGACCTCCTGCACCCAGCGCTCCAGCTCCTGCTGGTCGTAGTCGGCCCACGAGTCGTACACGTTCACCGTGACGTGGGTGTACGGCGCCTCGGTGCCCTGGGGGTACTGGACACGGTAGAAGACCCAGTCCCGGAGCGCGCCGGCGTCCTGCCGGGCCTCGTGGATCGGCTTCCACGTCTCCGACTCGATCCGCTCGTACGCGGCCGCATCGCCCGGCGCCGCCTTCATGTAGTGGATCGATACGACCGGCGGCGGCGCTGTCTGCAGCGCGACCCAGCCGCCGGTGACGAAGGCCGCGGCCACGAGGAACGCGGTGAAGAGAGCTCGTCGCATTCAGTCCTCCTGGTCGGTAGACTCGGTTCCGGCCCGACGCCGATACCAGTTCCGTACCGGCGGGATCTCGAAGAGGGCCGCGGAGAGGGCCGTGAACACGGCCACGGCGCCGAGGATCGCCACCATCCGGCCGTGCGGCTGACCCAGCGCCATGCGGATGTCGCGGAGCTCCAGCAGCGTGCGGAGCCACTCGAGGGCGCCCAGGCCCAGTACGACCTCGAAGACCCGCGGGACCCAGCGACGCCGCAGGCCGAGGAGCGGGATCAGGGCCAGCAGCACCACCACCAGCGGGAGCCAGCCGGCCCGGAGGAAATGGGCGGCCAGGACGACGGTGGATAGGGCGGCGGGGACCAGGGCGATGGCGATCATGGAGGGAAGGCTAGGTTTTGGGGGTGGGTGTGTCCAATTTCGATTTCGAGGTTCGATTTCGAGGTTCGATTTCGAGATTCGATTTCGAGGGAGAGGGAGAGGGCGAAACTGGTGGGGAGTGGGGGGCGTAGGGGAGGTGGTGCGGGAACGGGGGTGTGGAACGGCGAAAGGCGGGTGGCGATGCGGGAGAGGACGGAGCAGGGACGGTGGATGCGGGGGGTGGGGGCGGTGGTGGTGGGGCTCAGCGCTTCGACGCTG
>JAWVYT010000584.1:0-1813 GCA_033722595.1 Longimicrobiales bacterium | reverse complement strand
CGGTCCAGCGCCCGGGCGATGGTGTAGTGGTTGCTGTGGAGCGCGCCGAGCGGCGTGTTGATCTCGTGGGCCACGCCGGCGATGAGGTTGCCGAGCGTGGCCAGCTTCGCGGAGCCCACCAGCTCCGCCTGGGTGTTCCGGAGCTGGTCGTAGGCCTCCTCGAGCTCGTCGTGCGACTCCTGCACGCTCGCCGACAGCTCCCGGAGCTGCACGTTCGCCTGCTCCAGCTCCCGGCTCTGCCGGCGGCCCTTCTCCGCGTATCGCCCCACCACGGTGGAGAGCCCGATGATGATGGAGGCGGAGACGAAGAACGCGCCCAGGGCGTACGCCGGGTCGGCGTACCCGGTCTCGATGGCGCTGAACAGCGCGCCTGGCGGCACGAACCCGAGCGCTTCGCCCAGGACCAGCGCGCCGGTCGCCAGCACGGCCAGGAACGAGCCGGCCATCCCCCAGGCCCCGGGGTAGAGCATGTTCCACTCGATGGCGGGGAGCAGGAGGAAGAGCGTTGCCAGCCAGCTGCTGGCGCCGATGTAGTGGGCTACCCACGCGGCGACCACCACCTCGAACCCGAAGAGGATGAACCGGATCGAGAAGAAGGCGGACGCGTCCCGGTGCCCGTCGAGCCAGCGGAAGACGGCGGCGGCGGCCACGAACCAGCCGGCGATGAGGGCGAAGAAGCGGGCGGTGAGGGGCAGCCCGAGCGCCAGGAGGACCGCGCCCAGGGCCAGTGCCCAGGCGGCCACGGCCGCGCGGGCCCGGACCGGACGGTGGAGCACGTCGCCCGGACCCTCGAGCGCGCCATTCTGTACGGCTCCGGTCACAGGAAGGCCTGGACGAGCCTGCGCCGGATCTCGAACAGCTCCTTGTGAGCCCCCTCCAGTGCCTGGACCCGACTGTCGAGCTCGTTGAACAGGCTGGACCGCTCCACGCCGTTCCGGATCACCAGCTTCAGGTGCTCGTTGTCCCAGGGCTTCTCGAGGTAGTAGTACAGCCCCGCCTCGTTGATGGCCCGGATCGCGTTCTCCTTGTCGGCGTACCCGGTCAGGAGGATCCGCGTCGCCTGCGGGTTCATCTCCCGGAACTGTCGCAGGAAGGTGATCCCGTCCATGTCCGGCATCATGAAGTCGGCGATGACGACGCTCACGGGCTCCGACTCGGCTTCCTCCAGCGCCCGGGTCGGCGAGGTGAACGTGAGGATCCGGTACGACGTCTCCAGCTCGAGGAAGCTGCGCAGCGCCGTGGCGACCATCTCCTCGTCGTCGACGATCAGTACCGTGGGAGTGGGGGTCTCAGGCATGGGACTCAGGCTACGAGGGTGCGCACGCGCCGTGCAAGGCCCTGGAGCAGCCCCAGGGCCAGCTCGGGGTGGTCGGCCAGCAGGTCGTGGAAGTCCGTGCGGGTGATCCGCAGCAGCCGTGAGGGCTCCGCGACCGTGGCCGTGACCAGGCTCGGCGCCTCGTCGATGAGGGCCCACGTCCCGAACGCCTGGCCGGCGCCGGCGGTCAGCTGCTGGTTCGCCACGCCCGTCAGCCGGACCTCGCCCCGGGTCACCACGTAAAGCGCGTCGGTCGGCTCGTCCTGCCGGATCAGCACGGTCTCCGGGTCGGCCTCGACCTCCTCCGCGATGGACGCGAGCAGCGCCAGGTGGGCGCTCCTGGCGTCCTGCAGCAGATCGATCTTCTGCAGGAGGAACACCTTCTCGATGAGGTCCATGGTATCCGCGCTCTCCCGTTCGCCCTCGAGGCGGCGGCGCGCCAGGTCGGCGATCTCCCGGTGCTGCCCCGAGTCGATGATATCACGCAGGACGGCCCGG
>JAWVYT010000583.1:0-1816 GCA_033722595.1 Longimicrobiales bacterium | reverse complement strand
GGGACTGCTGGCGTCGCTCCGCAGCGCCCTCTCCCGGGCGGCCGTCCTGGGGCTCGCGGCCGTGGGTCTGTCGGGCACGGCGGGAGCCCAGCAGGCCGGGCTGATCCTGGATGCGGCTCCGGCCGCGGCCGTAGAGGCCCGCACCGGCTCGACCGAGGCCCGGGCCTTCCGGGTCATTGGCGAGCTGTGGATCCAGGCCGTCGACCGGGAGGAGGCCGTGCAGCTGGGGCTTACGGCCACGGACGCGCTGGAGGTCGGGCTCGAGCCCGACGACGCCGAGAGTCGTCGACTGGTCCGGACGTACCGGGGCGCGTTCCTGGCGCTGCGAGCGAAGCATGGCGGCTGGCCCGGCCGGCGCCTCCGCGACCTGCGGGGGGGCTTCGAGCTCATGGACGCCGCGGTCGACGAGGCGCCGGACGACCCGGCCGTCCGCTACATCCGGCTCATGAGCGGGTTCTACCTCCCCGGCATCTTCGGCCGCGGTGACGAGGTCGACGCCGACATGGCGGCGCTGACGCGGCTCCTCCCGGCCGCCGGCTCCCGCCTCCCGCCCGAGCTGGTGCCGGAGGTGGCAGCCTTCCTGCTCGAGCACGGGCGGCCCACCCCGACCCAGCGGGACGCGCTGGCGGCCCTGCTCCCGTGAGGACCCGCTACTCGCGCCGGGTCTGGGCCGGCTTCGAGCTGATCTTCCGGCCCTGGATGCGTCGCCGGCTGGACGGGATCCACGTCAGGGGGGCCGATGGCGCCGGCTGGCTCCCGGAGGTCCCCGTCGTGCTGGTCGCGAATCACGTCAGCTGGTGGGATGGGTTCCTCCTCCGGGAGGTGCACCGCCGGATCCGGCCGGACGCGCCGTTCCACGTGGTGATGACCGAGGCGGAGCTCCGCAAGTTCCCGGTCTTCCGCTGGATGGGTGCACTCCCGCTCTCCGCCGGCCCGCTGGCCGCCCGGACACTGCTCCGCGACATGCAGCGCCGAGCCCGGGCCCGGCCCGACGCCGTCTTCGGGTATTTCCCGCAGGGCCGGATCTGGCCGTCGCACCGACGTCCGCTCGACTTCCAGCCCGGCATCGCCTGGCTCACCGCGCGGCTCACGCCCGTCGCCGTGGTGCCCGTGGGGCTGCACCTGGAGCCGCTGACCCGGCCCGGGCCCGCCGCCTTCGTCTCCGTGGGCCGGGCGCGCCTGGTCCGGGCCCCCCTCGACGCCGGCGCGCTCGAAGCCGAGGTCGCGACGCTGGTCGACGAGCTCATGGGCTGGACCCGCCGGCACGGGGAAGAGGCCGGCCGACGCTGGTCGGAGGCCGCATGAGCCTCCCGGTCCTGGTCCTGAGCGCGCTCCTCGCCCCGGCGCTGGCGGTGACGCTCCTGAACCTCGTCGCCGCGCCCCGGCTGCACCGCGTTCGTCCGGCCCGGTCGGCCACCGGCGACACCGGACCCGATCCGGCCAGCATCCTCGTCCCCGCCCGGGACGAGGCGGCGAACCTGAGGCGCCTGCTCCCGGCCCTCGTCGCCACCGGACCCGAAGCGCTCGAGATCCTGGTCCTCGATGACGGATCCACCGACGAGACGGCCGCGGTGGTGCGGCACTTCGCCGCCCGCGACCCGCGGATCCGCCTGGTCGCGGGCTCGGAGCCGCCCGACGGGTGGACCGGGAAGAACTGGGCGTGTCACCAGCTGGCGCTCCAAGCCCGGGGCGATGTCGTGATCTTCTGTGACGCCGATGTGCGACCATCGCCCCGGGCCGTGTCCCGCACCGTGAGGGCCATGGCCGAATCCCGGGCCGACGCGCTGACGGCCATCCCCCGCCACGAGCCGGGCGG
>JAWVYT010000582.1:0-1842 GCA_033722595.1 Longimicrobiales bacterium | reverse complement strand
GCAGAAGAAGCCGGAGCACCGGCCGGCGGCGCGGGAGCTGGCACGCCGGCTGGCCGGGGGCGGGGAAGCGCTGCCGGACGGCGCCGTGGAGAGCTTCTTCGCCGAGCTGAAGCGGCGTCGCGTGTATAAGGTCGGGGCGGCCTACGGCGCGTTCATTCTCGTGGTGCTGGCGTTCGTGGACGCGGCGCTCCCGGCGTTGCCGTTCGACCTGCCCGACTGGGTCGATTCCGCCATCGTCCTCGCCACCCTGGCCGGGCTGCCCGTGGCGCTGGTCCTCGGCTGGTTCTACGACATCACCGAGTCGGGGCTGCAGCGGACGATCTCGGCGTCCGAGATGCCCCGGGGGTACAAGGTCATCATGGGGGTCGGGGTCATCGTGCTCTTGGGCACCACCGGCCTCCTGGTCTGGCTGTTCCTCGGTTAGAGGTCGAGCCAGTAGTTCACCTTGATGGCCAGGACGTTGCTGCCGTCGGCGCCCAGCAGCCGGTCGAAGTCGTCGAGCACATCGAACTGACCCGTCGGGTCGACTCTGCTCCGGCCCTGGCTCCAGACCACGAAGACGGTGGACCCTGGCCGGTACTCCCAGCGCAGGACGACGTTGGATCGGAGCTCCTTGAAGCTGAAATCGGGCTCCCGAAACGCGTAGTCGGCGGCGCCATCGCCGTCCCGGTCCACTTCGTAGGTGCCCCAGCTGCCTGGGCTCGCCACGTAGGTCAGCTCCTGGTCCGTGAACGTGTGGAACCGGTCGTCGAAGGCGGCCGCCCGCGGCGCGATCACCTCGCGGAAGCTCGAGTACTCACCCGCGCTGACGAACGGCTGGGCGTAGAGCTGGAGCGAGAGGGTCGGCGTGAAGGTGTAGCTGAGCCGGGTCGTCACCGACAGCGTCCGCTGGTGGATCGTGGCGAAGACGTAGTGCCGGTCACCGGCCCCGTCGTTCCGCTGGGTCACGTACTGCCAGCGACTCCTGCGCTCGTTCAGGGACGGGCCGACGGTGAGATCGATCCGGCCCGACGGACGCCAGGCCGCGGTCATCCCACCGGTCCTCGCCCAGCCGGCGCCCTGGTCGTCTACAGACCAGAAACCGAACGCGTTCAGACGGATCGGCTTCCGGGAGTCCGTGCCCACCCGCACGTTGCCCCGCCACGCACCGGGACGCCGGATCGCCGGGCCGCCCCGAAGCGCGCCGTTGGAGGTCGCGGCGAAGGCCCGGCTGGCGAAGAAGCCGAACGTCCAGTTGTTCTTCAGCTCGTAGTGGCTGAAGAGGTTCAGCTGCTTGTGGAGGTTCAGGCCGCCGAAGTCCCATGATGCGGACGGGTTGATCCCGATCATGAAGTTCCGGAACGGGCCGAGGGGCTCGAACCGGTGGTACCGCAGGTTCCCGTACACGATCGCCAGGTCCGCGCTGGTCTGGAAGCCGGCATCGTTCAGCTCGAGCCCGGGCGACCGGAAGGTGCCGCCCACGCCGCCCCGCCAGCTCCCGGCCACGCGCCAGAGGTTGAGGGTACCGCCGTACCCGGCCAGCGACGTCGCGTCCGGGTCGTACTCCAGGTGGTCGGCGTCGGGCCGCTGGTAGTACCGCAGCGAGCTGCGCTGCAGCCGTTGGATCGCCAGCGTATCCCCGGTCACGTAGCTGCTCGCGAGCCAGCCGCTGAGGTCCCAGCTGTCGTTGGCGAACCGGTGGCGGAAGTCCACGCCGCCTGTGTAGGCCTGGTCGGTGAGGAACGCCAGTCCAGGATCGGATCCCAGCCGGCGGTGGGTCGTCGTGGCCATCATCCCCACGGCGCTGCGCCCGTCCCGAAAGTCCCTGGAGGTCCGGACCACGCCGTAGTTGGTGAACGGCTC
>JAWVYT010000581.1:0-1847 GCA_033722595.1 Longimicrobiales bacterium | reverse complement strand
GGCCGGGGTCCACCCCGGGGTAGGCCTCGAGCACGTCGTCGCGCATCCCGGCCGAGACCGCGATGATGGCGTCGGCCGACTCCGCCGCCATCCGCTCCGCCCACAGCGAGAGCTGGTAGCCGCCGCCCAGCTGCTCCGCCTTCCACGGCCGCAGCGGCTCCAGGCTGTGGCTCGTCATGACGTGAGGCACGCCGTACGTCAGCTTCGCCAGGTGCCCCGCCAGGTTCGCGTACCAGGTGTGGCTGTGGACCACGTCGGCGCCCTCCACCCCCGCGGCCATGTCCAGGTCCACGCTGAACGTCTCCAGCGCCGCCCGGTGCGGTGCCTCGCCCCGGAGCGCCGGCCACGGCCGGTAGGCGGCGGCCACGAGGTCGTCGTCCCGGGGCCCGCCGAAGGCGTGGACTTCGACATCGAGGCGGCGGTCGCCCTCCTCGTCGCGGAGCGCGTCCAGCGCCCGGGCGAGGTGCTCGACATGCACACCGGCCCCGCCGTAGACCTCGGGCGGGTATTCCCGGGTGCAGAGGGCGACCGTCAGCCGGCTCACGGCTCGATGACCTCGTCCTTGCCGATCACGACGACGCCGCTGTCGGTGACGGTGAACCGCTCCCGGTCCGCCTCGGCGTCCACACCGATCTCGAAGCCCTCGGGCACCCGGACGTTCTTGTCGATGATGGCGTTCCGGACCACGGCGTGGCGGCCGATGTCGACGTTGTGCATGAGGACGGAGCCCTCGACGGAGGCGTAGGAGTGGACGTAAGCCCCGGGCGAGAGGACGGACCGGCGGACCTCGCCGCCGGAGACGACCACGCCGGCGGACACGATCGAGTCCAGCGCGTGGCCGGTGCGGTCGTCCGCGGCGAAGACGAACTTGGCCGGCGGCATGGGGTCGTGCCCCGTGAGGATCGGCCACTCCATGTTGTACAGGTTGAAGACGGGGTCCACGGAGACCAGGTCCATCTGGGCCTCGTAGTAGGAGTCCAGCGTCCCCACGTCCCGCCAGTACGCCCGGTCCCGCTCCGTGGCGCCGGGCACCTCGTTCTTCGTGAAGTCGTAGACGTGGGCGACCCCCCGGTCCACGAGCAGCGGGATGATGTCGCCGCCGATGTCGTGGCGGGACGCGCCGTTCTCCGCGTCCTCCCGCACCGCCTCCACCAGGGTGGAGGTGGTGAAGACGTAGTTCCCCATGGATGCGTAGACCTGGTCCGGTGCGTCGGGCAGGCCCTTGGGGTCGGACGGCTTCTCGCGGAACTCGGCGATGGCGACCCCGTCGTCGGCGGTCTCGATCACGCCGAACTGGTACGCCTGGTCGATGGGCACCCGGATCCCGGCCACGGTCACGCCGGCGCCGCTCTCGATGTGCTGCTCCACCAGCTGCCGGGGGTCCATCCGGTAGATGTGGTCGGCGCCCACCACGATGACGTAGTCGGGCCGCTCGTCGCCGATGAGGTTCAGATTCTGGTAGATGGCGTCGGCGGAGCCGGCGAACCAGCGGGGCCCCTCGCGCATCTGGGCGGGCACGGAGATGACGTAGTTCCCGAGGATCGGCGCCATCCGCCACGTCTTCGCCAGGTGCACGTCCAGGCTATGGCTCTTGTACTGGGTCAGCACCACGATCCGGTAGTACTGGGCGTTGGCCAGGTTGGACAGCGCGAAGTCGATGAGGCGGTAGTCGCCGCCGAACGGGACGGCCGGCTTGGCCCGGTCGCGGGTCAGCGGCTGGAGCCGCTTCCCCTGTCCACCGGCCAGCACCATGGCCAGAATGTGAGGTTTGCTCATGACGGATAGCCTACGAAACGCCGCCCGCGGTGGCCAGACCGCGTGGGGTCCCGATCCTGGCGCATGGCACG
>JAWVYT010000580.1:0-1852 GCA_033722595.1 Longimicrobiales bacterium | reverse complement strand
GTGATGGTCTCCGCCGGGCTGTTGGTGCTCCCCTGGAAGTAGGCCGAGTCGGGGTAGACGAACGTGGTGCCGGGGATCGTGAACGCGCGGCTCGGGGTCACGGCCGAGACCGCGCTGTTCGGAAGCCACGGGTCGTAGAAGGCGGCGAAGAAGTCGTTCGCGAGGTTGGTCGCGTAATCGGCGTTGAACGCGATGACGTCCTCGCCGGCGTAGACCACGACCGGCTGCTTCGACGGGACACCGATCCCCGCGGTCCGGACGTTCTGCTCCACGGCGTTCTCCCCGTAGCGCAGGTTCTGCATCACGGTCATCCGCTCGTTGCCCTCGGTGAACGCCTCCCCCTGCTGGCGGTAGAAGCTGAGCGTCGTGGCCAGCAGCACGCTGAAGATGCCCAGCGCCACGACGAGCTCCACCAGCGTCACGCCGGGACGCGCCGACGCCGGCCGGGCCGAGGTCGACCCTGCCAGGGTCCCGGCGCTCGGTGCCCCGAGCGCCGTCGTCCGGTCGCTGCGTCCCCGGCTCACGGGGCCCCCACGACGATGGTACGGGCGACCGGGGACCGGAGGCTCGGCCCCGCCACGGTCACGGTCACCTTGGTGTAGTCGAGGAGCCCGCTCGGCTGCGTCTGCTGGGTCCGGACCACGTGCGTGGTTCGCGAGAGACCGGGGTAGTCGGCCATGGTCGATTCCACGGTGTCGTAGCGGCTGACCAGGGTGCCGTAGTCCGGGTCGAGCCGGATCAGGTCCAGGCGATCCTCCACCAGCTGGACGGCCACGGCCTCCCGGTCGCTCTGGGCCGCGTAGTGGATGATCTCGCCCGTCGCCGCCTGGAAGCCCATGACCATGAAGCTCAGGAGCAGCAGCGCCAGCAGGATCTCCACGATGGTGAAGCCGTCACGCCCGTGCCGGGCCCGGTCCCGCATCAGAACCCCTTCCTCCACTCGTTCGGGTCATAATAGTACCACGTGACCCGCCCGGTCGCCCGGTCCACCTTGAGCGCCCGGGTGTCCTTCGGGTAGAGCCCCGTGCCCGCTGTCCGCTCCGACGTCAGATAGATGTGCCCCTCCGCGCTGGCGCTCCCACCCCGGATGAACCGGACCACCGGGAGCCCGCCCTGGGTCTCCGTGAAGCCCACGACATCGCTCCCGAACAGCGCAGGCGCACCGCCGAGCCCGAAGACGACCCCCTCATCGAAGGGCACGGTCCGGACCGGCTCCCCGGTGTCGATCACGCCGCTGTTGTTCTCGTCCTGATGGATCCGCAGCCGCCGGTTCGCGGTGTCGAACGCCACGATGACGTTGTGCTGGCGGACCACCGCCTGCCGCTGGGCCGACACCAGCGCGGCCACGGCGCCGCGGACCGCCCCGTCCATCCGGTACTTCACCACCTCGATGGAAGGGATCACCATCAGCGTCAGCAGGCTCACCACCAGCAGCACCACCAGCAGCTCCAGGACCGAGAACCCCGGCGTGACCGATGGCCAGTCCGGGGCCGCCGACCGGCGAGACGGCCCCGGGGTCGCCCCGTCCGACGCACGCTCGCGCACGCGACCCGGGGCCTCCATGCTGCGCAGCATTGTCCGCGGGTGTTCCATTGAGCTCGGGAGAGTTGGCGTCGAGGTCGCCTCGCGCTGCGCGCGCACGACCTCCGAGGGCCAAGGTACAACATCCGGGCCGCCGGGCAGATGGTTGAACGACAACGGCTTGGCGTGATCGGATGACTCGCTGCCCGGCAAAAAACTTCACGCCCCGGCGCATTTTTATCAAGGGCTCCGGCCCTACGTGTACACGACGATTCGGCGGGCGGAAGCGTAACGGAGGGCCCTCCGGCTCAGTCCAGCGCCGCGAACAGGT
>JAWVYT010000579.1:0-1852 GCA_033722595.1 Longimicrobiales bacterium | reverse complement strand
GACGACGTCCGCCTCCTGCTGATGCATCCTTCAGCTGCCCCTGCGAGCGGTCGCACGGTCACGTGCGTGTGCTGCAGTGTGGGAGGCGGCAGGCTAGAGTCCGTACTGCTTCATCTTCCGCCAGAGCGTGGTCCGGCTGATCCCGAGCAGCCTGGCGGCGTCCTGCCGTTTGAATCGGGTGCGGGCGAGGGCGTCGAGGATCTCGCGGGCCTCGGCGGCCTCGGAGGGAGAGAGGTGGTCGGGGATAGCGACGTCGGGCGTGGGTGTGACCCGGACGGGTCGGGGGTCCACGCCGGGAGTGAGGGTGGCGGGCGTGGTGGATGCCGGGGCGAGACCGGGGGTCGGGGGCGCGTCGTCGATCCCGGCGGCCCGGACCTCGACGGGGAGGTGCTTGAGGTGGATGGTCTGGCCCTCGCAGACCGTGGTGGCGAACTCGAGGGCGTTCTCGAGCTCCCGGACGTTCCCGGGCCACGCGTAGTTCATGAGGGCGTCCATGGCGGTGGGAGCCAGGCGGAGCGACCGACCGCGGTTGGCGCCGATGCGGTGCAGGAGGTAGCGGGTGATCGCCTCGATGTCCTCCCGCCGCTCCCGCAGTGGCGGGATCTCGATGGGCACCACCCGCAGCCGGTAGTAGAGGTCCTCGCGGAAGCGGTGCTCCTGGACCGCCCGGGCCAGGTTCTCGTTGGTGGCGGCGACGATGCGCACGTCCACCTTCCGGGTCCGGGTGTCCCCCACGCGCTCGAAGGTGTGCTCCTGAAGCGCGCGCAGGATCTTGGCCTGGAGCGGCAGGCTCATGGAGCCCACCTCATCCAGGAACAGCGTCCCGCCGTCGGCGAGCTCGAACCGGCCGACCCGGTCCTTCACCGCCCCCGTGAACGCGCCCCGCACGTGGCCGAACAGCTCGCTCTCCAGCAGCTCCGAGGGCAGCGCTGCGCAGTTCACCGCCACGAAGGGCTGATCGGAGCGCTGCGACGTGTCGTGGACCGCGCGCGCCACCAGCTCCTTCCCCGTCCCGCTCTCCCCCATCACCAGCACCGTCGAGTCCTGGTCCCGCAGCAGCTCCAGCAGCCGGAAGATCCGCTGCATCGCCGCCGACCGCGCCACGATCCCGCCGTACGACGGCACCGGCGCCGCCTCCGGCCCGTCCTCCGGCCGCAGCATCAGCACCAGCCGCGCATCCGGCTCCTCCGCCGCGTCGATCACGCCCAGCGTGAGCGACATCGGCGCCCGCTCGCCCCCGGCCTTGAGAAACGCCCGCAGCCCCTCCCGACGACGACCCGTCCGGAGCACCTCCCGGGCCACGCCGCTCGCGCCCGTGATCTCCTCGTTCAGGTACCGGTCCAGCGGCTCCCCGACCAGCGACTCCGGCGCCCTACCCACCCGCTCCGCCAGCGCCTCCGACGCCTTCACCATCCGGAGCTCCCCGTCCGCCAGCACGCACATCCGGCCCAGCGCCTTCAGCAGCGTCTCCAGCCTCGGCCCGTCGTCCAGGCTCATGCGCCCTCCCGCGCGTCACCGCGCCCCGCGTCCCGCGTCCCTGTGGAACAGATTGTTGAAACAAAACGCCCCGAAACCGGCCGGTCAACCGCGGGGCGGGTCAGGGTCGCGCGGCTGCCGGTCGCGGTCCACGATCCGTTCGACCGCGCGCTCGGCCAGGGCGGTGATGGTGAGGGAGGGGTTCACGCCGGGGTTGGCGGACACGGCGGAGCCATCGATGACGTACAGCCCGGGGTAGCGCCACACCTGGTGGTCGGGTCCGATGACGCCGGTGTCGGCGCTCTCGCCCATGACGCATCCGCCGAGGACGTGGGCGGTGGTGGGGGTCCCGGCGAGGGTCTCCATGACGAAGCTG
>JAWVYT010000578.1:0-1858 GCA_033722595.1 Longimicrobiales bacterium | reverse complement strand
TCGGACTACGGGCTCCTGGGCGCCGCGCTCCAGCCCCACGGGATCACCTGGCGCCGGGACGACATCATGGTCGCGTCACTGGACCACGCCATCTGGCTGCACCGCGACCCGGACATGAGCGACTGGCTCCTGTTCACTATGGAGAGCCCCGTCACCGGCGGCGCCCGAGGGTTCAGCCGCGGCACCTTCTTCACCCGGGATGGCGCGTTGATCGCCTCCGTCGCCCAGGAAGGGCTGATCCGGCTCCTCGACGACGACTGACCGGGCTCAGGTCGAAACCATCAGGGCGAGCGCGGTGAGCCCGGCGGCCGTCACGGCGGCGTTCAGATGGACGATCCTCGCCTGGCGCCGGAGCTGGGCGCGCTCCGCCGGGTCGTCGACGGCCTCGGGCCCGTCATCCATGTCGCGCAGACCGCGCGATGCGAGCCGCACTCACGTCTTCTCCTGGTGCTGGAAGAACCCGAGGAAGCCCGCCCACAGGGGGATGAATAGCGCCAGCCGCCACAGCCGGTCCACGTCCACGGTCAGGAGCACGGCCATCCCGGCCGCACCCACCGCGATCCCGACAATGCCCAGGATCAGGCGACGGCGGCACTGCATCGCCCCGATGTTCCGTACCCAGCCTTCGCGGCTCATGCGCTCGCCCCGTTCAGCAGCAGGTCCACGGCGTCCCGGAAGGTCCGTACCCGGCGGAACCCGTCGTGGAGCGGATCGACCACGTCGTGCTGCCAGGGCTCGTCCACCTCCACCAGGAGCGCCCGGGCGCCCACCTCGAGCGCCGGGTTGATATCGCTGCGGACGCTGTTCCCGACCATCCAGGCCCGGGACGGGTCCCGGACGCCGTGCTCGTCCAGGGTCTCCCGGAGGACCCCGGCCGTCTTCAGCGGCACGACCCGAACGCGGTCCTCGCCCACGGCCGCCACGGCCCCGGCGTCCCGGAGGCAGCCCAGCTGATAGCGCTCGTCGCTGGCCTGTGTGTACACCAGCGTCGGGAGCGTCTCGGCCAACCGGCGCAGCGCGGCCATGGCGCCGTCGATCACCGGCGGGGTCCCGGCCACACCGGCGCCCACCCGGCGCACCTCCTCGAGGATCGTCGGGTCCGGATCGTCGCCGGACTCCCGGCACAGGGTCCGGTACGTGTCCTGGAAGGCCCTCGGCATCCGTTGGGGGCCGAGGCCGAACTCCTCACGGAGCCGTGGATCGACCTCGTGGTGATGGACTTGCTCCGCCCGGTCCCGGTCGTAGCCCAACGCCGCCATGCGGTCGAAGAGCATCCGGCGCGCCCGCTCGAACCGGGGCGCCGTGTCCACCAGCGTGTCGTCGAAGTCCACCAGGACCAGATCGATGTCGGGAGTGCTCGGCATGCCGCAAAGCTAATCAATCCGGGCATGAGGCGGGAAACTCGCACCGATCTTGCCTCGGAAATCAGGGGGTCGCAGGCCACGTCACGGAACCGGAGGACGCTCATGGGAACGGCCGAAGCGCAGGCGAAGTCGCTCCTCGACGGCTTCGCCGACGTCACGGGGCTGACGGAAGACGGCCGGGAGCGCCGCTACCTCTGGACCGACGCGTTCGCGGTGTGCACGTGGCTCGGGCTGGGCCAGCGTGACCGGGCGCTGGAGCTCGTGGACCGGGTCCACCACACGTTGGGGAAACACCGGCCGGACGACGAGCGGGAGGGGTGGATCAGCGGCCTGTCCGACGCCGAGGCGGAGGCGTGTCCCACGGCGGGCGGGCTGCGGATCGGGAAGCCGCTCCCTGAGCGAGGCCCGGACGACCCCTACGACCGCCGACTGGAGTGGGAGCGGGACGGCCAGTATTTCCACTACCTGACCAAGTGGATGCGTGCGCTCGAGCG
>JAWVYT010000577.1:0-1865 GCA_033722595.1 Longimicrobiales bacterium | reverse complement strand
CGGCTCCACCGGCGCGTCGGAGCCCAGGGCCAGCGTGAAGCCCGCGGCCTCCATGGAGCGCAGTGCGAACGCCCGCCGCGCGCGGTCGCCCCACACCCGATCCGCCGCTCGCCAGTCGGTCATCAGGTGCGACGGCTGGACCGACAGGACCACCCCGGACGGCGGGCTCCGGGGCGCGAGCCACTCGGACGGCATCAGCTGGGCGTGCTCGATCCGGTGGGGGACCGGCCCGTCGACCGCTCGGTCGGGATCGGACAGGGTCTCCAGCGCCAACGCCACCGCGGCATCGCCGATGGCGTGCACCGTCATGGCCAGCCCGGCTGCCGCGCCCCGTCGGGCCGCGTCCCGGAACGCTTCCGGCTCCAGCGTGCACAGCCCGATGCTGTCGGTCCCCTCGTACGGCTCCCGCAGCCACGCCGTCCTGGAGCCCAGCGCGCCGTCCAGGAACACCTTCACGCCGCCGATCCGGATCCAGGGCCCGCCGAACCCGCTCCGGAGCCCGATCCGGATGGCGTCGTCGAGTCGGTCCAGCGGCAGGTGCTGCAGGACCCGGAGCCGCAGCCGACCGGCCTCGCGGACGGCCTCCAGGAGCGACAGCGCGTCGGGCTCCACGTTGTGGACCCCGGTCACACCGAGCCGGTGCAGCGCCGCCTGCGCCCCGAGCAGCGCCTCCCTGCGCTCCGGTTCCGAGGGCCGGGGCGCCGCGTCCGTGACCAGCGGGATCGCGTTGTCGCGGAGCACACCCGTCGGCTGCCCCTCCGGGTCGCGCTCGATCCGCCCTCCGTCGGGATCCGGCGTCCCGGCACCGACGCCCGCCTGCCGCAGCGCCGCGGAGCTGACCCAGCAGGAGTGCATGTCGTGACTGTCGAGCGCCACCGGCCGGTCGCCCAGCGCCTCGTCCAGCAGACGACGATGGGGCGGCTCCGACCACGGGTTCGGGTCCCACCCCCGCCCCCGGATCCACCCGCCGGGCCCCGGGCCACGATCCCGGACGTGCGCGGCCACCACCGCGGCGGCTTCGGCGGGAGAGCCGGCCCCCCGTAGATCGGCCTGTCCCCGTGCCAGCGCCCACGCCACGAGATGGACGTGGGCGTCGGTGAGCCCGGGCGTGACCGTGAGCTCGGGGAGGTCCAGGCGTCGGGCCTCCGGCGCCCGCCGCTCCAGCGAGCCCACATCCCCCACGGCGGCCACCCGACCGTGCCGGATCAGAACGGCCGTGGCGGGTCCGGCCGCGCGGGGCGCCTCGGGCCCCGCCCCCTCGGCCGGCGGCGACTCGCCGTCGAGCCCCACACCGACATGGACGGCCCGGGCCGCGACGATCAGCGAGTCGGGCGACCGGGTCACGCCTCGCCCCGTCGGTGGCGTCGCACGGCGCGGTGGAAAAAGGGCTCTCGAGGCCCTACCTTGTCGGCGTCCTGTGTGCTGGCACGGGTCATGATCGGGGATCGTACCGACGGCGCGGGACGGGCGCAAACCCGACGGACTCCTACATCGCCGCGGTACCGAGATGCGGCTCATCGAAAGCATACCCGAGCTCGAAACTCTGGCGGAAACGCTCGGCTCCGAAACGCTCATCGCAGCGGACTCGGAGGCGGCCGGGTTCCACCGGTACGACGATTCGCTGTGCCTGGTCCAGATCTCGACCCGGGACGAGACGTGGATCCTGGACACGCTCGCGCTCGGCTCGTTGAACCCCGTGGCGGAGCTGTTCGCGGACCCGGCCGTGGAGACGATCTTCCACGACGCCGACTTCGACCTGCGGCTTCTGGACCGGGACTTCGGCGTATACGTGCGCGGGCTGTTCGACACGAAGATCGCCGCCCGGTTCGCCGGGATCCGCTCGTTCGGCCTCGGCAGCCTGCTGG
>JAWVYT010000576.1:0-1867 GCA_033722595.1 Longimicrobiales bacterium | reverse complement strand
GATCCGGTGGGAGATCAGGGGCCGGAAGCCGGGCTCGTCGTCGCCGACGGTCACGGCGCTCACGAGTGACCGGGCCGCCTGCTCCGCCGCGGCCTCGTCCGCCGCATGGACCTCCGCCAGCGGATCGCCCTCGTCCACGACATCGCCCGGGCCCACCTGCATGATGAGCCCGACGCGCGGGTCGATCTCCGCGCCCAGCGCGGCCCGGCCCGCGCCCAGCGCCACGGCGGCCTCGCCTATGGCCCGGGTCTCGAACGCCGTGACCCGACCCGACCGCTCCGCCACCGCCATCCGTCGGACGGGCGCGGACGGGAGCCGGGAGGGTTCGTCGAGCGCCCGCGGGTCGCCGCCCTGCACCTCAACCACCCTGCGGAAGAGCTCCAGCCCCTGCCCGCTGTCGAGGGCGGCCGCGGCCGTTGCACGGGCGCTGGCGAGGTCGGACGCGGCCCCGCCGAGCACGAGCATCTCCGCCGCCAGGGCCAGCGTGACCTCTCGCAGATCCGCCGGTCCCCCGCCCTGGAGCGTCTCCACCGCCTCCACGACCTCCAGCGCGTTGCCGACGGCCCGGCCCAGCGGCCGGTCCATGGCGGTGAGCAGCGCGACGACCCGGAGCCCCTGCGCCTCGCCGACCCCGATCATCGTACGGGCCAGCTCCAGCGCACGATCCTCCTCGGGCAGGAAGGCGCCGTTCCCGGCCTTCACGTCCAGCACCAGCCCGTCGATCCCCTCGGCGACCTTCTTGCTCATGATGCTCGCGGCGATGAGGGGCACGCTCTCCACGGTGGCCGTGACGTCCCGGAGCGCGTAGAGCTTCCCGTCCAGCGGTGCGATCTCCGGCGTCTGGCTGATGAGGGCCAGACCCAGCTCATCCACCTGATCGCGGAACTCGGCCAGCGAGAGGTCCAGCCGCATCCCCGGGATCGACTCGAGCTTGTCCACTGTCCCGCCGCTGTGGCCGAGACCCCGGCCGCTCATCATGGGGACGGGCACCCCCAGCGACGCCACCAACGGGGCCAGCACCAGCGACACGGTGTCCCCGACACCGCCCGTGGAGTGTTTGTCCACGTGGGGCCCGCCGTCGAAGCGGACCCGTCCGCCGGAGTCCAGGATCGTCTCGACGAGCACGCGCAGCTCGGTCGCCTCCAGCCCGCGGAAATGGACCGCCATGAGGAACGCCGCCATCTGGTAGTCCGCGACACCGCCCTCATCGAAGGCGCGCAGGAGCTCCGCCAGCGCTGCGGGATCCAGCGTCTCGCCGTCCCGCTTCCGTCGGATCAGCTGGGAGGGGACCACGTCACTCCGGCTCGACGTCGGGGACGGTGGCCGCCAGGTCCTCCGGCAGCTCCGCGCCGCCCCGGATGTCCCCCCATTCGTCGAAGATCTGCGCCATCCAGTCGTAGATGGAGCGGAGGTCGGTCCGCATCTCCTCCAGGCGACGGGCCCGCTCCTGCGCCGGCAGGTTCAGCGCGTCCCGGAGCACCCTGGAGAAGTCCTCCGGGTCGTACGGGTTCACGATGAACGCGTGCTCGAGCTCCTCGGCGGCGCCCGCGAACCGGCTCAGGAGCAGCACGCCCCGGCCGTCGACCTGACTCGCGACGAACTCCTTCGCCACCAGGTTCATCCCGTCCCGCAGCGATGAGACGATGCACGCGTCCGCCGCCCGGTAGAGGACGGAGAGCCGACCCGCCGGCAGCGACTGCTTGATCAGGTGCACCGGCTGCCAGTCCGGTGTGCCGTACCGATCGTTGATCTCCCAGACCATGCGGTCGACCTTCTGGTTCAACGCGTCGTACGCCTCGATGTCCGTGCGGCTGGGCACGGCGACCTGCACGAACGTCAACCGGCCGCGGAACTCCGGGTAGCGCTC
>JAWVYT010000575.1:0-1869 GCA_033722595.1 Longimicrobiales bacterium | reverse complement strand
GTCCGTACGGCCGGGAGCCGACGCAGCTGCTCGGCCTCCCGGGCGGTCACCCTGGGGTAGTCGCGCCACGACGGCCCGTCATCGCTGAACTGGATCTCCACGAAGTTGTAGCGGGCCACGATGAAGTTCTTCGGCCCCGCGGCCTCGATGCCCTCGAGCGCCTGCCCGCGGATCCCGGCGATGGCGGCGCTCATGGTCATGACCGTGGCGACCCCGATGACGATCCCGAGGATCGTCATCGTCGACCGGAACTTGTTGGCCCGGAGCTGCTCCAGCGCGATGTAGACGGCCTCCCGGACCCGCTCCAGCCCCGCGGCGGCCCGGACGAGGAGCAGCCTCCAGAGGTCGCGCGCGCCACGGAGCATACCCATGCCGCGGCTACTCCGCCCTCAGGGCGACCACCGGGTCGAGCTTCGACGCCCGGGACGCGGGGTACAGTCCGGCCACGATCCCGACCACGATCCCCATGGCCGCGGCGATGACGAGCCAGTGGACGCCGACCGCCGCCGGCATCGGGGACACGGCCTCCACGAGCTCCGCGAGACCGATGCCCAGCCCGATCCCGATCGCTGCGCCGGCGAACGACAGGGTGCTGGACTCCACCAGGATCTGCAGCAGGATGTCGCGACGACGCGCGCCCACCGCTTTCCGCATCCCGATCTCCCGCGTCCGCTCGACGACGGACATGAGCATGATGTTCATGATCACCATGCCGCCGACCACCAGCGCGATCCCCACGAGGCCGGGGAAGGCGATGAAGAGGATCCGGCTGAACGTCTGCCAGAAGCTCATGGAGTCGTCCTTCGTCTCGATCTCGAAGGAGTTGTCCTGGTCCGGTCGGAGCCGGTGCCGGACCCGCATGATGGCCTCGAGCTCCATCTGGAGCGCGCTCATGGCGTGCGGGTCGTCGGCCTTCACCAGGATCTGGTCGACCACGCCCCGGGGGTTGGTCAGCCGGCCCATGGCCGACCGGGCCGGGGCGATCGCCCGGTTGTCGAGCGAGAGCCAGAAGAGCTTGCCCTGCGGCTTCAGCACGCCGACGACCTCGAAGGCCACGTTGTCGATCCGGACCGTGCGGCCGAGGGGGTCGAGCGGACCGAAGAGCTTGTCGGCCGTCTCCGACCCCAGGACCACGACCGGGAGCCCGGCCTCGTCCTCGAGCGGGCCGAACAGGCGGCCGCGCTCCACCTCCATCTCCCGGATGCGGAAGAAGTCGGAGGTGGCGGCCGTGAGCCAGACGCCGCTCACCGCCTCGCCCCGGGGCGACCGGGCCTCGCCCTCGCTGAAGCTCTCGACGCCCACCAGGGCCGGGATGGTCAGCCGCTCCCGGATCGCCCGGGCGTCCTCGATCCGGAGCCGCGGCCGCCGCCACCACGCCCGCCGCTGTTCCCGGCTGGTGTTCATCTGCACCGACGGCGTCCGGCGGACCGTCACGGTGTTCAGGCCGTAGATGGTCTTGGCGAAGTCGTCCTCCATGTACCGGTTCATGCCCTCCACGATGCTGATCACCGCGATGAGGAACATGACGCCGATGATCACGCCCACGACGCTGAAGAAGCTCTTCAGCTTCTGGGCGCGGATCTGGGCGAAGGCCAGCCGGACGGCTTCCCGAGGGCTCATGCGCCGATGGCGGCCCGCTGTCGGACGTCGCTCTCGACCCTGCCGTCCCGGAGCGTGATCAGGCGGTGGGCGTTCTCGGCGATATCGTGCTCGTGGGTGACGAGCAGGATGGTCTGGCCGTCGGCGTGGAGCTCCTCGAAGAGCGCCATGATCTCCTCGCCCGTGGCCGAGTCCAGGTTGCCCGTGGGCTCGTCGGCCAGGAGGATCGCCGGCTCGTTGACCAGCGCCCGTGCCACGGCCACCCGCTGC
>JAWVYT010000574.1:0-1872 GCA_033722595.1 Longimicrobiales bacterium | reverse complement strand
GTGACCAGCCCGGCGATGCTGCCGGCGGCGTCGTCGATCTCGAAGTCGACGCCGGTCACGTCCTCGCCCACGGCGACCGTCACCGTCTCGGACTCCGGCGTGGAGAAGAAGCCCTCGCCCGCGTCGACCGTCACCTCGTACTCGCCCGGCCGGACGCCGGCGATGGTGTAGTTGCCGTCGCCGTCGGTCTCGCCGGTGAGCGTCGGGCCATCGCCCGTGGATGCGGCGGTGACCGTCAGCGCCTCGACGGAGATGCTGTCGTCGGTGGCGGTCACGGTGCCGGCGATGCTGCCGGCCTCGTCCAGGGCGAAGTCCACGCCCGTGACGTCCTCGGCGTCACCCACGTTCACCGTGGTCATGGCCGGGTCGGCGAAGTAGCCTTCCGGCGCCGCCACGCTGACCTCGTACTCGCCCGGGACCAGGAAGTGGATCGTGTAGGTCCCGTCCTCGGCGGTCAGCGCCGTCGCGGTCTCCGTCTGGTAGCCCTCGACGGTGCCGGTCCCGGTGGGATCGGCGGTGACCGTGAGGCCATCCACGTCGACGGAGTCGGGCCCGCTCACCGTCCCGGAGATGCTGCCGGCCACGTCCTGGACGCTGACCCGCAGCGTGGGCTTGAAGAGCACGCCCCGGATCCCTGCGGGCGTCTCGGCGTTGCCCTGGATCACGTAGCTCCGGTCCACGTCGAAGTCCACCACCAGCACGGTCTCGCCGGGGATGATCTCGACGCCGCCGTTCGCCTCCCCGTTCTCGTCGCCATCGGCGCCGTGGAGGTTCAGCTTGATCCCCGTCTGGGCGCCGCTGGGCACCTGCAGCGCCCGGGACGTGGTCCCGTCGCGGAAGGTGTAGCCGTCGATGAGCGCCACGCGGGCCGACTCCACGATGAGCCGGAGCTGGGAGTAGGTCCCGGCCTCGATCATCGTGTCGGCCAGCTGCGCGGTAGCGTCACCCTGCAGGTCCAGCAGGTTCACGAACCCGTCGGTCCCGTCCTCGGTCAGGGTGATGATCTCCGCGTCCTCGTCGGCGGGGACCAGGTCGACCCGGCCGATGTCGACCCAGGCCGAGTCGATGTAGTCCGCCGGAGCGTCGGTGAGCAGGACCTTCAGCGTGGCCGGCCCGTCGGGCCCCATGTCGTCCGCGCCGGGCGCGGTGCTCGAGTTCGGCTCGCATGCTACGGCCCCGACGACGACGGCCGTCGTGAGCGCGGCGAGCTTGGTGATTCGGTTCAACACGATCTTGCCTCCTACCAGGGAGTTACGTCAGCCTTCCACGTGTGCGACGATCGACGGGCGGAAAAGGTAACGAGCAACATCGGTGCCCGACTCAGAAGGTGATCGCCCGGTCGAGCCGGATCTCCCCCGTCAGCGCGATGTCGGCCGAGGACGGCCCGACCAGGATCCGGAAGACGCCGGCGTCCGCGCGCCACCGCCCGGCGTCCACGTCCCAGTACGCCAGCGATCGGCCGTCCAGGTAGATGGCGACCCGCTTCGTCTCGCCGGGCTCGAGCACGACCTTACGGAACCCCTTCAGCTCCTTCGGCGGCCGCCGGACCCGTGCCTCCGGGTCGGCGGCGTACAGCTGTGCGACCGCGGCGCCGGCCCGGTCCCCGGTGTTGGTCACGTCGAAGGTGACCTGCCAGCGGACATCGCCGGGCACGCCGACGCCCGGCGCCTCACGGATGGCGAGGTCGTCGTAGGCGAAGGTGGTGTAGGAGAGGCCGTGGCCGAACGGGAAGAGCGGCTTGGTCCCCCGGGCCTCGAAGCCCCGGTATCCGAGCAGCACGCCCTCGTCGTAGACGATCCGGCGGCTGCCCGGCTCGGTGTGGTAGCTGCCGCGGGTGGGGTTGTCCTCCCAGCGTCGCTCGAACGTGGCCGG
>JAWVYT010000573.1:0-1874 GCA_033722595.1 Longimicrobiales bacterium | reverse complement strand
TGTTCGTGTGATACGGCCCGACCTGGGCCCGGGCGATCGATTTGAGCGGGACCTCCTCGGCCCGGTCGCCGAAGGTGACCACCCGGAGCGTGTCGCCGGGGTACTGAGTCCGGATCAGGTGGCTGAGCGCCAGCGCCACCTTTTTCGCCGGGCCGAATCGGTCCTCGCCGTACAGGATCATGGAGTGGCTGACGTCCAGCATCAGGACGGTGGCGCAGCTGGACCGGTGCTCGGACTGATGGACCATGAGGTCGCCGTGTCGGAGGTCGAGCGGCAGCCCCAGCCCTTCCCGCGCCATCGCGTTCTTGAGCGTGGCCGGGATGTCCAGGTTCATGGTGTCGCCGAACCGGTACGGCCGGCTCGCCGCCTCCGCTTCCACGCCCGTCGACAGGTGCGCGGTCTCGTGGGCGCCCAGGCTCGACTTGCCGAGCCCGCCCAGCAGGTCGCGCAGCGTGCGGTAGCCGAGGAAATCGAGGCCCTTGCCGGTGAGGTCGAACTCGACCTGCCGGGCCGCCTCCGCCGCGTCGTCGATCTTCCCCTCGCCGCTCATCTCCTGGAACGACGACGGCATCCCCTCCTCGCCGTCGAGCGTCAGGTAGCCCTCCTCGACCAGCCGCTCGACCAGCTCGTCGAGCATGTCCGCGATCTGCTGGCGGACCTCCTCGGACCCCTCGCCCTCGCCGCGCAGCTCCTCCAGCATCTCGGGCGTGAGCTGGCCGCTCTCCATGAGCGCCTGCAGCAGCGCCTCCTTCAGGGAGTCCAGCGACCGGTCCGCCTCCGATGGCTGGTCCCACGACCACCACGGCCGGTCCTCGGGGCCGCCGGCGAACCCGGCCTGGAGCAGGAAGTCGCTGAGCATCTCGAGGAGCGACTCCAGGTTCAGGGCGTCCAGCCAGCTGCCCTTGTACTTGCTGTAGGTGGTGAAGCGCATGGGGCCTTTCGGATAGGGGCTTTCGAAAGGTCTAGGAAAGATGGGGGCGGATCAAGCCGGGTCCCTGACGGAGCCCGGGCGCTTCAACGGGTCCGGACGAAATTCGAGGTCAGGTCCCAGAACACGCGCTGTGCGTCATCGCTGATGGTGAATCGCCGCGACTGGAGGATCGGGATCCGGGGGTTCGTGGCACGTGCGGCGCCCAGGACCCAGGGATGGTTCCGGTCGGGGATCTCTACGTTGAACGCTCGCGTGTTCGGCGGGATGATGCGGCCCAGCTGCCGGGCCCAGCGCTCGTTCTCACGGGCCAGCCAGATCACGAGCGCACCCTCACGAGCCAGGTTGTGGGTGACCTCCACGGTGACGGTGCGGGCGTCATCGCCGGCGCCCGCCTCGCTGCCCTCAGGGGAATGCCGCACGCCGGCCGAGGCGCAGCCGGCGATGAGCATCATGGCGGCGAGCAGCCCGAACGTCGGGTTCCGGCGGGAACGCAGTCCCGGAGGGTTGGTCGCTACTCGATCCTCACGATGTTGGTGTTCAGATTCCAGAAGACGCGCTCGTCCTCCGGTTCGACATAGAACACCCGGGAGACCACGATACTCCGCCGATCGCCGGGCGAGGGGCTCAGGGCGCGGAGGACCCAGCCGTGGCCCGGCCTCCGCATCCGGTACTCGAACGCCACCGTGGTATTCGGTGCGACGGAGCCCAGCTGCTCCCCCCGGTCCAGTCGGGGATTGATCCAGATGATCACGGACCCGGCCGTGGCCAGGTCGTGGCTCACCTCGACGTAGACCGTCTGGGGCTCCCGGCCCCCGGTCTGCTCCGAGCCGAACGTAACGCACCCGGCGAGAGCAGCCGGCAGTGCTGCAGCCGCCAGGAGCGCTCGGACCCGGTGGATCACTGGACTCCTCCTTTCGCCGGCAACGGCGGGCTAATCGACGGT
>JAWVYT010000572.1:0-1878 GCA_033722595.1 Longimicrobiales bacterium | reverse complement strand
CGGCGATGCACTCCGGGTCCTGGGGATCGCCGGATCGCTACGGGCCGGGTCGTACAACCGGTCGCTCCTGGAGGCCGCCGTGGAGCTCGCGCCGGAGGGCATGGTGATCGAGACGTTCGACCGGCTCGGCGAGATCCCGCCTTACGACGCGGACGTGGAGACCGAGGGGGATCCCGATGCCGTGGCCGCGCTGAAGCAGGCCATCGACGGCTCGGACGCCCTCCTCTGGGTCACGCCGGAGTACAACTACTCCGTGCCCGGTGTGCTGAAGAACGCCTTCGACTGGGCGTCGCGGCCGGCCCGCAGCTCGGTGCTGATCGGGCGGCCCGCGGCGGTGACCGGCGTGTCGGGCGGAGGGAGCGGCACGGCCCGGGCGCAGATGGCGCTCCGGCAGAGCATGGTGTTCACGCGCACGCCGGTGATGCCGGGTCCGGAGCTGCTGGTGAGCCGCGGCGGGGAGCGGTTCGACGACGACGGCGTCCTGACGGACGAAGGCATCCGGGACCGGCTCGTCGATTTCCTGGAGCGGTTCGACGAGTTCGCCCGCCGGTTCAGGGACGCTTAGGATCCGGCGCCCGGCTCCTCCTCCGCTCTGTCCACGGACGCCGCGAACGCCGCCGGCTCCACCGTACCGCCGGGTGTGATCCGCACCGCGCAGTACTTGAACTCGGGGATCTTCCCGTCGGGGTCGAGCTCCGGGTTCGTCATCAGGTTGGCGGGTGCCTCGGTGTAGCAGAACGGCAGGAACACGGCCCCTTCGGGCAGCGCCGGGTCGTGCCGGGTGATGGCCACGACGCGTCCGCGTCGTGTCTCGAGGGTTACGGGCTCCCCGGCGGCCAGGCCCCAGTCGTCCATGTCCCGCGGGTTCATGGAGACCATGGGCACCGGCTCGATGGCGTCCAGCACCTCCGCCCGACGGGTCATGGCGCCGGTGTGCCAGTGCTCCAGGAGCCGACCGGTGATAAGGACGTTCGGGAACTCGTCGTCCGGCAGCTCGGCGGCCTCGGTGTAGTCGACCACCGTGAGGTGACCCAGGCCGTTCTCCGTCGGGAAGCTCTCGTCGAACAGGACCTCCGTGCCGGGATCGCCGATCTCGCGGCAGGGGTAGGTCACCGCGTGCTCCTCCTGGAGCCGCTCCCATGTGATCCCGTACATGCTGGCCGTGCACTGGCGGATCTCCTCGAAGACGGCGGCCGGGCCGTCGTAGCGCCAGTCCAGCCCGATCCGTCGAGCCAGCTCCTGGATGATCCACAGGTCCTGTCGGGCCTCACCCGGCGGGTCGAGGACCTGGCGGCCGAGCTGGACCCGGCGATCACTGTTGGTGAACGTGCCGGTCTTCTCCGGGAACGCGGACGCCGGCAGGATCACGTCGGCGAACGAGGCCGTCTCGGTCAGGAAGATCTCCTGGACCACGAGCCAGTCCATGATGGAGAGCGCCTCCCGGACGTGCTCCAGGTCGGGATCGGACATGGCGGGGTTCTCCCCCATGATGTACATCCCCCGGATCTCCCGGTCCCGCGCCGCGTTCATGATCTCCACCACGGTGAGACCCGGGTCCGGGTCCAGCGTCGCGTCCCAGAAGTCCTCGAACCATTCCCGGGCCTCCGCGCTGCCCACGGGCTGGTAGTCGGGATAGACCATGGGGATCAGCCCCATGTCCGACGCGCCCTGGACGTTGTTCTGTCCCCGCAGCGGGTGGAGTCCGGCCCCGCGCCGCCCGATCTGCCCGGTCGTGAGCGCCAGGTTGATCAGGCAACGCGCGTTGTCGGTCCCGTGCGTGTGCTGGGCGATGCCCATCCCCCAGAAGATCATGGCCGCGTCGGCGGTGGCGTAGAGCCGGGCGGCGGCCCGGATCTCGTCGGCGGGGATCCCGCAGAT
>JAWVYT010000571.1:0-1878 GCA_033722595.1 Longimicrobiales bacterium | reverse complement strand
TCGACGCGGCGCTGTCGGACGGAGTCGCGGTTCGGATGGGTCAGTTCAAGAAGCCGTTCGGGCTGTTCGAGCTGACGAGCAACACGAAGATCCTGACCATCGAGCGTGCGGTCCGGATCCGCGGGCTGGACGACCTGGTGGGCGTGCCCGGGGAAGCCCAGTTCCTGCTGGACGAGTCGGCGTACCTGGGCCGCCAGATCGGGGTCATGGTGCACGGTGAGGCCGGCGGCGTCGGCTTCGCCGGCGGCGTGTTCAACGGCGAGGGCACGAACACGCGGGAGACGGAGGCCTCGAAGGCGTGGGCCGCGCGGCTCTCGTACGGCATCGGCGAGGACCTCGTGGTGGGCGGCGCGGTGAGCGTGCAGCCCACGGGCCAGTTCGACGTCAACGGCGACGAGATCGCCGCCACGGCCTTCGCGGTGGACGCCGAGTACGGCGAGTTCCGGGGCGACGGACTCCACGTGATGGCGGAGGCCATGGTGGGCGACAACCCGCTCCTCCTGGTCGGGGATGAGCCCCCGACGATGGTGGGGCTGCAGGCGGTGGCCGCCTGGTTCTCGCCGCTGGACGGGCGGATCGAAGGCTGGGAGCCGGTGCTGCGGGTCAGCTGGGCGGACCCGGACACCGGGATCGACAGCGACGAGGGAACGCTGATCACCCCGGGCGTGAGCCTGTACTTCTCCGGCCGGAACCGGCTGATGGTGAACGCGGACGCGTACCTGCCGGCCGCCAGCGGCCTGGACACCGAGTACAGCCTGGTGGCGCAGTTCCAGATCTACTTCTAGAGAAAGGTCAGGAGAGACGATCGTGCGTATCAACAGGAAGTTCATGTGGGCGCTCGCGGCGGCGGTCCCGCTGTCTCTCGCCGCGTGTGGCGGTGGGGACGCGGCGGAGGACGGCGGCCGGATCCAGATCGACGGGTCCAGCACCGTATACCCGGTAACCCAGGCGGTGGCCGAGGAGTTCATGCTCGGCGAGGGCCGGGGCGTGCGCGTGACCGTGTCACAGTCGGGGACCGGCGGCGGGTTCCAGCGGTTCTGCGCCGGCGAGACGGAGATCAGCGACGCGTCGCGTCCCATCAAGCCGTCGGAGGAGGAGACGTGCGCGGAGAACGGCGTGTCGTTCGAGGCCTTCGAGATCTCCAAGGACGGGATCACGGTGGCGGTGAATCCGGACAACACGTTCGTGAGCTGTCTGACCGTGGACGAGCTGCGCCGGGTCTGGCAGCCGGGCAGCCAGGTCCAGACGTGGTCCGACGTCCGCAGCGAGTGGCCGAACCAGCAGCTGAAGCTGTACGGCCCGGGCACCGACTCCGGGACGTTCGACTACTTCACCGAGGCGATCATGGGCGAGGAGGACCGGAGCCGGCAGGACTACACCGCCAGCGAGGACGACAACGTCCTGGTGCAGGGTGTGGCCGGCGACCCGGGCGCCCTGGGCTACTTCGGGTACGCCTATTACGCGGAGAACACCGACCAGCTGAAGGCGGTGGAGATCGACGCGGGCGACGGGTGCGTGGCGCCCACGCGCGGGACGATCGCCAGCGGCGAGTACCGTCCGCTGGCCCGGCCGATGTTCATCTACGTGAACACGGGCGCGCTGCAGCGGGAGGCGGTCCAGCGCTTCGTCGGGTACTACATGCAGACCGCGGAGGAGCTGGTCCCGCAGGTCGGCTACGTCCCGCTGGCGGCGGAGACGTACGAGGCGAACCTCGAGCGGGTGCGGGAGCTTGCCGGCAGCGAATGACGCCCGCTGGGCGGAGCGGGGCGGCCGCCGCCGCCGCCTGACCGAGGGCGCCATCGGCGGCGTCCTGCTCCTGTTCAGCCTGGTGAGCATCCTGACAACCGTCGGGATCGTGGTCGTACTCGTGGAAGAGGC
>JAWVYT010000570.1:0-1884 GCA_033722595.1 Longimicrobiales bacterium | reverse complement strand
GCGTTCACGCGCGACATGCCGGAGGACATCGACGAGCCGGTGGTCACGGCGGGGAACGCGCCGGGGCTGAACGACGGCGCGGCGGCGCTGGTGGTGACCAGCGAGGCGTACGCGAAGGCGAACGGGCTGACGATCATGGCGCGGATCAACGCGTACTCCAGCGGCGCGGTGGCGCCGCAGGAGCTCTTCTTCGCGCCCGTCCGGGCGGTCCGGCGGGTCATGGAGAAGGAGGGGAAGAGCATCGACGACTACGACCTGATCGAGGCGAACGAGGCGTTCGCCGTCCAGGCGCTGGCTGACGGGAAGGAGCTGGGTTGGGACTGGGACCGGGTCAACGTCCACGGCGGCGCCGTGGCGCTGGGCCACCCGATCGGTGCGTCGGGCGCCCGGGTCCTGGTCACGCTGTTGCACGCAATGCGCGATCGCGACGCCCGTACGGGGCTCGCGACACTCTGTCTCGGCGGCGGGGACGCCGTCGCGCTGTCCGTGGAGAGGATCTGAAATGAACGACGCCATCCTTCGAGCGAAGCGCGCGGCCACCGTCGAGGTGGTCGGCAACCGGAACGTACGGCGGGTCATCGCCGTGGCCGCGTTCGCCGTGGCCACGGCGCTGGGCGCCCAGGTCTGGGTCCCGCTCCCGTTCACCCCGGTGCCGATGACGCTCCAGACGCTGTTCGTGATCCTGGCCGGCGCGCTGCTGGGGCCCCGCCTCGGCGCGGCGTCCCAGCTGGCGTACCTGGGGATGGGCGTGGCGGGGCTGCCGGTGTTCGCCGGCGCGGGCCTCGGGATCGCCCACCTGTTCGGGCCGACCGGCGGGTACCTGCTGGCGTTCCCGGTGACGGCCTGGGTGGCCGGGTGGGTCGCCCGTCCGTCCGGGCGGCAGGACCTCCGGGAGCTGGCCCGGCTCTTCGCGGGACTGCTGGCGGCGTCGCTGATCATCCTGGTGGGCGGGGCCGCGTGGCTCGCCGCGCTGACCGGCGACCTGGCGGGCGCGGTCGCGCTGGGACTGCTCCCCTTCCTCCTCGGCGACGTGGTCAAGGTCGGCCTTGCCGCGCTCGTCGCATGGCGCGGCCGCGATCGAACCCTCGGGTTGCTCTGACTCGGGGGTTTTTCGTTGAGCGCCGCGGGGTGGACCCGGTGGCTCGTTACGGACGACGGCCGGCCCCGGACCGCTTGGCGGCTCCTCCTGTTCGTGGCGCTGTTCGTGGTCCTCCTCTGGGTCGAGGGGCTGCTCTTCCCGTTCATCAGCGGGCTGGAGCTGCCCGAGGACCGGATCTCCGTCGGGCTGGTGGCCCAGACGGCGCTGGTCCTGGTCGCGGCCCTCGCCGCCGCCTGGGTCCTGCTGCGATTCGTGGACCGGCGGCCGGTGCGCGGCCTCGGGTTCCCGCCCACAGCGGCCGGGCTCCGGGAGCTCGGCGTGGGCCTGGCCATCGGGTGCGCTGCGCTGGCCGCCGCAGTGGTGCTGCTCACCGCGCTGGGCGGCTACCGCTACGCGTCGGAGGCCGGGACGGCCGTGGGGTGGGTCCGGACGACGGGCGTGGCGCTGGCCGCGCTGGCCATCCCGGCCGCGGCCGAGGAGGCGCTGCTCCGGGGCTACGTGTTCCGGGCGCTGCGGGAGGGGCCGGGGGCGGTGGCGGCGGTGGTGCTGACGAGCCTGGTCTTCGCGGCGCTGCACGGGAGCAACCCCAACGCGGGGACGTTCGGGCTGGTGAACATCTTCCTGGCCGGCGTGCTCCTGGCCGTGGCGGTGCTGCGGACGGGCACACTCTGGCTGGCCACGGGGGTCCACCTGGGCTGGAACTGGATCATGGCGGGTCCGCTGGACCTGCCGGTGAGCGGGCTGCAGGGGCTGGACGTGCCGCTGTACGACGTCGCCGTCACGGG
>JAWVYT010000569.1:0-1884 GCA_033722595.1 Longimicrobiales bacterium | reverse complement strand
ACGCCCAGCGGGATGTAGCGCAGCTCGTTGTCCTCGCCGGGGTAGTCCACGACCTCCTGCTCGCCGGCCAGCTCCAGCATCTTGCGGGCGTAGTAGTCGCAGAAGTCGATCAGCTCGGCCACGTCGGCCACGGCCTCCGACCAGCTCTTCGAGACCTCGAAGACCATCCACGCGGCCAGCTCCGCCTTCCGGTCGCGCATGATGTCGGCGGCCCGGAACAGGATCTCCGCCCGCTCCTCCACCGGCGTGGACTTCCACTCGCTCTCGAAGAACTCGTGGGCCGACTCGACAGCGCGGTCCGCGAGCGGCCGGGTCGCCTGGACGAACGTCCCGACGACCTGAGACGGGTCGGCGGGATTCACCGAGTCCTTCGTGTCGCCTTCGTGGATCTCCTCGCCGTCCACGATGAGCGGGTAGGTCCGGCCGAGCTCGCCGCGGACCTTCTCGATGGCCCGCTCCATGTGCTCGACGTTGTCCGGGTCGTTCCAGTCGTAGTACGGCTCGTTGCTGAACCCGTCGATCCCGACGGGGAGCTCTGTTCGTGTCGCCATGGGTCGTGTCCCTCTCTTATCGTTGAACGTTCACTGCTGCGTGATGGACTGCTCTCCTCGTCCGGCCGGCTGGGGCGTCGTGCCCCTGATCCCGTCGGCTTCCGGGTCCGGAGGCCGCACGCTGGGCGGGACCCCCAGGCTAATGGTATCACCGGCGTCCAGCCCCCGCTCCGCCAGGACCCGGCGGACGGCCAGCGGCCCGTGGTGCCGACCGTCCTCGATGAAGACCCGATCCGGCCGGTTCCCACCTGCCACAACGCCTGCAATGAAGACGCCAGGCACGTCGGTCTCCATGGTCTCCGGGTCGTGCGCCGGGACCCCGGTCTCCTCGTCGACGGTGACACCGAGCCCCAGGAGCAGCCCGGGATCCGGGCGGTACCCCGTCATGGCCAGGACGAAGTCGTTGGCCAGCTCCTCCGTCTCGCCGGTCACCTCGTGCCGGAGCCGGACGCGGTCCGGCAGGATCTCGGTGACCCGGGTGCTCCACCGGGCGTCGATCTCGCCCTTCTCGAGCCGGCTCTCGATGTCCGGCCGGATCCACGGCTTGACGCCGGGGTCGAGCTCGTCCAGGAAGTGGACGAGGGTGACCCGCGCGCCCGCCCGCCAGGTGGCCAGCGCCGCCTCCACCGCCGAGTTCCCGGCCCCGATGACCACCACGTCCTGCTGGAAGTACGGGTGCCCCTCGGTGAAGTAGTGGTGGACTTTGGGGAGGTCCTCGCCGGGCACGCCGATATAGTTGGGCGACCCGGCGTAGCCCGTGGCGATGACCACGTTCCGGGCGTCCGCCGTCCGATTCTCGCCGCCCATGGTCCGGGTGCGGAGCACGAACGCGCCCTGCTCCCCGTCCACGTCGAGGACCTCCTGGTACTGGCGGACGTCCAGGTCGAAGTCAGCCGCGACGCGGCGGTAGTACTTGAGCGCGTCGCCGCGGGTCGGCTTGTCGCCCGGCGCGATGAACGGCACGCCCCCGATCTCCAGGCGGTCCGCCGTGCTGAAGAAGGTGGCGTACGTGGGGTACAGCGTGATGGAGCGGGTGATGCACCCCTTGTCGAAGACGGCGGCGGTGAGCCCCGCCTCGGTCGCGGCCACGGCGGCGCTGAGGCCGCACGGCCCGGCGCCGATCACCGCCAGGTCGAGCTTATCGTCGGTCATCCCTCTCTACGGGATCGAGTCTCAATCGCTGCTCGGCCGAGGCCTCCACGGCGTCCCGACCCAGGGACAGGGTCAGCAGCCTGCCGGTCCGCCACAGGCCCGTCTGATCGTCGTAATATCGGCTGAACGGCAAGCCGCTCTGCCCCGTGGGGATGACGAACCCTGCTGTGGCCTCGGTGTT
>JAWVYT010000568.1:0-1885 GCA_033722595.1 Longimicrobiales bacterium | reverse complement strand
GCGAGCCGCCGAAGGCAGCACCGGAAGGGAGCGTGGCAGCCAACGGGGAAGGAGCCTACCCTGCGGCTGAGAGGACTACGCGTCTGTTCGCAGATCCTGTTGGTGGGGAACGCCCACCAACAATTCCCGCGAACAGAGGCCGAGGGCCTCCGCACCTCCCTGCCCCAACTCGAACCCCTACCCTCGCCTCCGCACCACTCGACCCCCGCCCATCGCCACGAAGAACAGCCCGGCAGCGAGCAGCACGATCGCGGCGCCCGATGGAAGATCGAAAACCCACGAGATCCACAGTCCACCCACCACCGACGCGAGGGCGAACGCCACCGAGAGCCCCATCATCGCTCGTACGCTCGGCGCGACGATCTGAGCCGTAGCAGCCGGGATCACGAGGAACGCCGACACCAGGATGATGCCGACGACCTTGATGGCGCTGACAATGGTCACGGCGATCAGCGTGAGCAGAAGGTACCGCAGTCGTGCTGCGGGCAGCCCGGCCGCCCGGGCCGTCTCCTCGTCCACGCTTATGAACAGCAGCTCTTTGAAGAACACAGCCGTCACCACGAGGCTCGCGCCCACGAACACACCCGCGAAGACCAGGTCACCGTTCTGTACCAGGAGGATGTTGCCGAACAGGTACCCGAGCAGGTTCTGGCGGTAGTCAGGGGTGCCCGCCATCAGCGCGACCCCCAGTGCCATGGCCGTCGGGAAGAAGATACCGATCGCAGTATCCTCCGAAAGCTTCCCCCGGCCCCCCACGGCGCCGATGGCCCACGCCACGGCCACCGAGAACCCCAGCGCCGCGAGAAGCGGGTCCACTCCCACGAGCAGCCCCAGCGCCACGCCTCCGAGCGCCGCGTGCGAAATCCCGACGCCCACGAACGCCATACGGCGCAGCACGACGAAGAAGGCCAGCACGGCGCACCCCAGTCCGACGATCAGCCCAGCAATGAGCGCTCGCTGACCAAACTCGTACGAGAGAAACTCGATCACGTCGGCTCTCCTGGGGCCGCCGCGGAGTCTGGGGGTCGGGGTCGGTGCACGTGGTCGCGAGGGAAGTCGTACACTTCGTCGAGCTGGTCAGACTCCAGGACGGCGCGGGGGGCCCCAATCGCCCGCACGGTACGGTCGATCAGGAGGACGGTGTCGGCGTGGCGGGCGACGACCTCCACGTCGTGGGATGCGGCGATCAGCGTGAGCCCCTCGGTCCGCTGGAGGTTGCAGCACATGTCGTAAAAGCGGGCCTGGGCGGCCGGATCCAGGTTGGCCGTGGGCTCGTCGAGGAGCAGGACTCGCGGTTCGGCGACCAGGGCCCGGGCGATGAGCGCCCGCTGCTGCTGCCCACCGGACAACTCGCTGAACCGGCGGCCGGCGGCCTCCGCGAGCTTCACCCGACCCAGCACCTCGAGGACAGCGGCCCGGTCGGCCTGACCCGGCCGTCGCCCGAATCCGACCCGCGGGTAGCGTCCCATCAGCACGACCTCCTCGAGCGTGAGAGGGAATCCTTCCGGGACGCCGGTGGCCTGCGGCACGTACCCGATCCGATGGTCCCGTGAGCCCGGAGCCCGGCCCAGGACCCGGATCCGCCCCGACCGGGGACGGTTGAGCCCGATCAAAAGACGGAGCATGGTCGTCTTCCCGGCGCCGTTGGGCCCGATCAGGGCCGTGAACGTGCCGGCGAGTACGCTGAAGCTCACGTCTTCGAGGACATCCTCACGGCCGTAGCCGAAGTAGACACCCTCGAACTCGATGGCGGGCCCGGACGGGGATGGAACGCCGTCAGCAGGCCCGGATCGGGACGGCTCGCGATCCGGGCGGTGGTGATCCGGCCGGCGGGCATCCGGGCGGCGTGCATCCGGGTGGTGGCCATCCGGTCGGTGGCCATCTG
>JAWVYT010000567.1:0-1891 GCA_033722595.1 Longimicrobiales bacterium | reverse complement strand
CGTGGATCCGGGCGTAGTAGTACAGGTACTGCTCGCCCGCCAGCTTGGTCACGCCGTACGGGCTCTCCGGCAGCTTCGGCGCCGTCTCCGGCGTGGGCCGGACCTGCGGCTCGCCGTAGACCACACCGCCCGACGAGATGAAGATCACCCGGCTGTCGTGCCGGCGCGCGTTCTCCAGCACGTTGAGCAGCCCGTCGATGTTGATCCGGGCGTCCTTCCGCGGGTCCGCCACCGAGACGCGGACATCGATCTGTGCCGCGTGGTGGTTCACCAGATCGAACTCGACCTCGGCGAACAAGGCCGAGAGCTCCGGGTCGCCGATCCCCATGTGCAGGAACTCGGCGCCCTCGGGCAGGTTCGACCGCCGGCCGCTGGACAGGTCGTCCACGATCCAGACCCGGTCGCCCCGGGCGATGTACGCATCCGCCACGTGGCTCCCGATGAACCCCGCCCCTCCCGTCACCAGCACCTTCCGACTCATCGTCTACCCGACCTTGATGGCTCGTCCCGCGAACCGCCGACTCCCGCGGCGTGGAATGCCCGGCAAAGTGCGCCCCGGTGCCCCGGGTGGCAAGCGGACCGCCGCCCCCGCCGCCGGGCGGGGTGAACGACCGGGCCGGGTCGGGCCAGGGCGGTCGATCGGGGTGCGGGACGGCCGGAGCCGATGGACGAAGGGGTCGGGGCCCGCGGATCCGGGCCCCGACCCCGCTGGCGTCGCGTCTCGATCGGCTAGTTGACCGTGTGCGTGCGCCGCACCCGGATCCCGTCCTCGAGCCGCGGCAGCATCAGGTGCTCGACCTTCACCGTGGCCACGTTCTCCGTGACGCGCACGACCCGGAGCCGGGCCACGTCCTCGGCCGGCAGCCGCTCGATGGTCCCGAGCAGGTCGCCGAGCTCCCGCTGGCGGGAGGCCCGCGGCGGGAGGTAGGCGGTGAAGATGTCGCCGACCTCCACGCCGTCCCGCGCGCCCCGGTCCACGAACGCCAGGTCCGTCAGGCTCGGGATCGGCGAGACGCCCATGAACTCGATCACCCGGCCCTCGACGTCGTAGCCGGCCGCCGCGTCCACGCGCTTCGTCTCCGTGGACACGAAGTCGGGGTACATCGGCATCCGGGCCGCCAGCTGGTTCCGGTGGACCGGTCCGTACTGGGCCTCGATCCGGCCGAACATCACCTCGTCCTCGACCCGGGTGACCCGGACCACGGCCCGCGGCTCCAGCAGCCGACCGCCCGACATCCGCTTCCCGACATGGATCAGCAGCAGCGGCTGGTCGACCTGCACCCGCGCATCGCCCTCGTAGCCCAGGAACACCTCGTCCTGGGGGTGGGCGCTGGGCGCGCCGCCCACGTCGCGGTTCTCGCGCAGCGCGCCGATGAACCGGCCCACCACCTCCAGGTTGCCGGGGTCATCGACGAACGGCGCCGAGTTGAACTCGCCCGGCGCAACCGGCGCGCGTTCCAGCGTCGGCTCCGAGAGGACCGTCGGGTCCGCCTCCTCATCGACCTCCGGCAGCGGCGGCTCCCGGTAGAACACGGTCCTCGCCGGCACGGGACGACGCGTCGCCACCGCCACCTGCGGCTGCGGCTCCGGCTCGCCCCCCATCTGCGCCACCGCCTCCGGCTCCGTGTCGCCACGGATCCCGGGGATGACCAGCACCTCCTGCGGATAGATCCAGTGCGGATCCTCCACGACGGTCGTGTTGGCCTCGTAGATCTCGGGCCAGAGGAAGGGGTTGCTGAAGTAGGTTCCTGCGAGGTCCCAGAGCGTGTCGCCGCGACGCACCACATGCTCCCGCTCCACGGGCTCCTGCGCGGCGAGAGGTGTCGCGATCAGCAGCCCGATGAGGCACGCTACCCGTTTCATGGTGGGCTCTCCTTCCAGAGCAGATCCT
>JAWVYT010000566.1:0-1911 GCA_033722595.1 Longimicrobiales bacterium | reverse complement strand
GTGGGTGAAGTTCGAGCGGATCCTGGAGACCCAGCTCGCCCACGCGCCGGCGGGGATCCGACCGTACCTGAAGGCGACGCCCGTCTGGCTGAAGGAGAAGCTGTGGATCGGGCGTATCATCGAGCGGGAGCTCGGCTGGGACGGTCGGATCATCTACCCGGAGCACCACGAGTCCCATGCCGCGTCGGCTTTCTACCCCTCGCCGTTCGAGCGGGCCGCGATCCTGACCATGGACGGGGTGGGGGAGTGGGCTACGGCCACGTGGGGCCAGGGCACGGGCGCGGAGCTGGCGCTACGGCAGGAGCTCGAGTTCCCCCACAGCCTGGGCCTCCTGTACAGCGCGTTCACGTACTATACGGGGTTCCGGGTCAACTCGGGCGAGTACAAGGTGATGGGCCTCGCACCCTACGGCGAGCCGCGGTACGTCGACCGGATCCTGGACGAGCTCATGGACCTGCGGCCCGACGGGTCGTTCCGGCTGAACATGGAGTATTTCCGGTACACCCGGGGCCTCACCATGACCTCGCCGGCCTTCCACCGGCTGTTCGGGGGACCGCCCCGCACGCCGGAGTCCGAGCTCACGGAGCGGCACATGGACCTGGCCCGCTCGATTCAGGCGGTGACCGAGGAGGTCATGCTCCGGATGGCGCGCCACGTACGTCGGGAGACCGGCGCCGGGAACCTGTGCATGGCGGGTGGCGTGGCGCTGAACTCGGTGGGGAACGGAAAGATCATCCGGGAAGGGATCTTCGACCGGGTATGGATCCAGCCGGCCGCGGGCGACGCCGGCGGCGCCGTCGGCGCGGCGCTCTTCGCCCACCATCGGGTCCTCGGCCGGTCGCGGCGTCCGCGCGGTCCCGACGCCCAGCAGGGGTCCTACCTGGGGCCCGCCTACGAGGCCGACGCCATCCAGCGCTGGCTGGCGCGACACGGGGTGCCGCACCGGCGGCTGGGCCATGACGAGCGGCTCCGGGAGATCAGCGAGCGGCTGGCCGACCGCCAGATCGTGGGATGGTTCGAGGGCCGGATGGAGTTCGGGCCGCGGGCCCTGGGCGCGCGGAGCATCCTGGCGGACGCCCGGGACCCGGAGGCCCAGCGGACCCTGAACCTGAAGATCAAGTTCCGGGAGTCGTTCCGCCCGTTCGCCCCGGCGTGCCTGGAGGAGCGGGCCTCCGATTGGTTCGACCTGGAGCAGCCGTCGCCGTACATGCTGGTCGTCTCGCCCGTGGGGGAGGACCGGCGTCGTCCCTCCGGCGCGCACGCGACGGGACTGGACCGGCTGAGACTCCAGCTGAGCGATGTGCCGGCGGTGACCCACGTGGACTACTCGGCCCGGGTGCAGACGGTGGGATCCGGGTCGGCCCCGGGGCTGCGTCGACTCCTGTCGGCGTTCGAGGACCGGACCGGGTGCCCGATGCTGGTGAACACGTCGTTCAACCGGCGGGGCGAGCCCATCGTCTGCACGCCGGCCGATGCCTACGCGTGCTTCATGAGGACGGAGATGGACGTCCTCGTGCTGGAGGACCACGTGCTGCTGAAGGCGGAGCAGCCCGCGGCCGGGGACCTGGATTTCGACGCCATGGCGGCCGACTGGGAGGTCGCGCCGCTCACGGGATCCCGGCCGGGACTGGGGCGCCCGGAGCTCCGACGCTTCGGGCTGCTGATGGCCGCCGCCTTCAGCGTGCTCGGGGGGCTGCTCCTGTGGCGTGGGCATTCACCGGGCCCTTATCTTCTCGCCGTCGGTGCGGCGTTCGCGCTGGCCGGTGTCGTCGTACCGGGCTGGCTGCGGCCCGTCCACACGGCGTGGATGGCCTTCGCCGAGCGGCTCGCGCGTATCACCAATGCGGTCCTCCTGACGCTGGTCTTCGTGCTGGTGATCACGCCGCTGGCCCTGGCGATGCGCGTGGCCCG
>JAWVYT010000565.1:0-1940 GCA_033722595.1 Longimicrobiales bacterium | reverse complement strand
GCCATGCCCGAGGGCGGCGTGCTCACCGTGGACGCCGAGGTGGTGGCGCGCAGTCAGGTCACGGCCGATCTTCCACCCCACTCGAGCGATGCGGTGATCCGGGTGACCGTGGAGGATACCGGCACGGGCATCCCGCCCGACCAGATCGGGAAGGTCTTCGACCCGTTCTTCACCACGAAGCCGGTGGGCGAGGGGTCGGGACTGGGGCTCTCGGTATCGCTCGGGCTCGTCCGGAGCTACCGTGGCACCATTACGGTACAGAGCGACGGCGAGAGCGGAACGACGTTCACCGTGCTGCTGCCCGCGGCGCGACCGACCGAGACAACCGGGGATCTATGAGCGACCAGGACCGCTGGACCGAGCCGCCACGGGTCCTCGCCGTGGATGACGAAGAGGTGGTCTGCGAGAGTATCCGCAGGGTGCTGACGGGCGAGGGGTACGAGGTCGAGACCACCACATCGCCGAGGGAGGGGCTGGAGCGGATCCGGCGGGAGGTCTTCGACCTGCTGCTCCTCGACATCAAGATGCCGGAGATGGACGGCATCGAGCTGCTCCGCGCCGTCCGCTCCATCTCGCCGGAAACGGAGGTCGTCATCGTGACCGGGTACGCCACGATCGAGACGGCCGTGGAGGCGGTGAAGCTGGGCGCGTTCGACTACCTGGAGAAGCCGGTGAGCCCGCCGCAGCTCATCGTGGCAGCGGCGCGGGCGCTCGAGCGGAAGCACCTCATCGACCTGACCGACCGCCTGCGCTCCGAGCTCGAGTCCCGTCACAAGATCGGGAACGTCGTGTGCTCCTCGGCGGAGATGCGGCAGGTGATGCGCCTGGTGGCGAAGGTGGCGCCGACGAACAGCACCGTTCTGATCACCGGTGAGACCGGCACGGGGAAGGACGTGATCGCGCGGGCCATCCACTACAACAGCCGACGCAAGGACGGGCCGTTCGTGGTGGCCGACTGCGCGTCGCTCTCCGAGTCGCTCCTCGAGTCTGAGCTGTTCGGCCACGTGAAGGGCGCGTTCACCGGCGCCGTGAAGGACCGGAAGGGCCTGGCCGAGACCGCCCGGGGCGGCACGCTGTTCCTGGACGAGATCGGCACGCTGTCGCCCCAGCTCCAGAGCAGCCTGCTGCGCCTCATCGAGGAGCGGGAGATCCGCCCGGTCGGCTCGGACAGGACGATCTCGGTGGATGTGCGGCTCCTGGCCGCGACGAACGAGAACCTCCAGGAGATGGTGGAGCAGGGCGCGTTCCGTCAGGACCTCTACTACCGTCTCAGCGTCATGACCATCGAGCTCCCACCGCTGCGGGAGCGCCGGGAGGAGATCCCGCTCCTGGCCCACCACTTCCTGGAGCGCTACACCGAGGAGCTCGGCCGGGACCTCGCCGGCATCACCCCCCAGGCCATGGCGGCGCTCGAGGCCTACGACTGGCCCGGGAACGTCCGGGAGCTGGAGCACGTGATCGAGCGGGCCGTCCTGCTCGCCGACGAGAAGGTCGATCTGGACGCCATCAGCGTCGGGGCCGGAGCCCCGGCCGTGGACTGGGCCGACGTCCCGGACGACGCCCGGGTCCTGGCCGCACGGAAGAAGGAGATCCGGGCCCGCTCGGTGGACCAGCTGGAGCGCCTGTTCATCCTGAAGGCGCTCCGGAACGCCGAGGGCAACGTCTCGGAGGCCGCCCGCAGCGTCGGGATGGCCCGACCCAACCTGCACGCCCTGATGCGCAAGCACGGGATCGAGGCCGAGGACGTGCCGGAGACGGACGCGGAGTCGCCCGCAGAGGCCGGCGACGGGCCGGAGCCGGACGGGGACTAGCCCGGATCCGTCGGGGCGAACTGCCTGAGGTCGTACTTCTTGATCTTGTTGTAGACCGTGGCCCGGTCGATCTCCAGCTTCTCGGCCGCCCGGGTGATGTTCCAGTCGGTGCTCTCGAGCACGGACACG
>JAWVYT010000564.1:0-1948 GCA_033722595.1 Longimicrobiales bacterium | reverse complement strand
GACGAGGCCGTCTCAATCAGCGATGGGGACTCGAGCCCGACGGGAGTCTTCCGGACGAAGCGGTCGCCGGCAGCAAGCCCTGAAGCGCCGAAGGGCCCTCTGAGGATTTCTATCCTTTGCGTTGCGAGGCGCCACGTTCGCACGGTTCCGGAAGACCGTGCTGTTCGAGGCTAGGAGAGCCCGGTAGTTCCGGGCTTCATCCGGTGGCCGCCGGGCGCCTCGGGACCGCGGTGGCGGTGCGGCCCGGGCACGTCATCGCGCCCTCCGCAACTTGACGCGCTACCCCGCCCGGTCCAGTCTCCTCGGGATTCTCGGCACCCTATCCGCGGAGACGACGAATGTCCCCTGAGACGTCCATACCCCCTGAGACCCCCGAAGCCGCCCCCGAAACGACCGAGTCGGGCTGGGTCGACCGTGCGCTGAACTCCGTCGAGCGCGTCGGGAACATGCTGCCGGATCCGGCGGCGCTGTTCCTGATCATGCTCATTCTGGTCTGGTTCGCATCGGCGCTCCTGGCGCCCATCTCCTTCGCCGAGATCGACCCGCGTACGGGGCAGCCCATCGAGGTGATCAACCGGCTGACGGGCCCGGCCATCGCCCAGTTCCTTTCGGACATGGTGGACACGTTCACGTCGTTCCACCCGCTGGGCGTGGTGCTGGTAGCGCTGCTGGGCGTGGGCGTGGCGGAGCACACGGGGTTCATCAACGCCGGGCTCAAGGCCATGCTGGGCGTGACCTCCGCGTCGCTGCTCACCCCCATGCTGATCCTGGTGGCGGTCATCTCCCATACGGCCGCCGATGCCGGCTACGTGCTGGTCATCCCGCTGGGCGGCGTCATCTACTACGCGGCGGGACGACACCCGCTGGCCGGGATCGCCGCCGCGTTCGCCGGCGTCTCCGGCGGCTTCAGCGCCAACTTCATCCCCTCCGGGATCGACCCCCTGCTGGCCGGGCTCACCCAGGAGGCGGCCCAGATCGTGGCGCCGGACCGTCTGGTGAACCCGCTCTGCAACTGGTTCTTCACCGGCGCCTCGTCGCTCCTGATCGTGGGCGTGGGCTGGTACGTCACCGACAGGATCGTCGAGCCCCGGCTCCGGGGCGTCGAGGTCGACGGCGACCCGGAGGAGATGCCGGAGATGGAGGAGCTCGGGCCGAAGGAGCGGAAGGGGCTGCTGGCGGCGCTGGCGTCGCTGGTGGTCGGTGTGGTGATCCTGGTGATCGCGTCGCTTCCCGAGGGCTCCGCGCTCCGCTCCCCCGCCGGCTCCCTGACCGATGCGACGGCGCCGCTCATGGCGGCCATCGTCCCGCTGATCTTCCTCCTCTTCCTGCTCCCGGGCGTGGTCTACGGCTACGTGGCCGGGACGGTGGAGGACCACCGGGACATCATCAAGGGGATGAGCAAGACCATGAGCACCATGGGCTACTACATCGTGCTCTCCTTCTTCGCCGCCCTCTTCATCGACGAGTTCGCCAACTCGAACATCGGCGCGCTCCTCGCCCTCAAGGGCGCCGCCGGACTCCAGGCGCTGGCGCTCCCGGCCCAGGTCACCATCGTCGGGATCATCTTCCTGAGCGGCGGCGTGAACCTCCTCATCGGCTCCGCGTCCGCCAAGTGGGCGCTCCTCGCCCCCATCTTCGTGCCCATGCTCATGCAGCTTGGGATCTCGCCGGAGCTGACCCAGGCCGCGTACCGGATCGGCGACTCGACCACGAACATCATCACGCCGCTGATGCCCTACTTCCCGCTCGTCGTGGTCTTCGCCCAGCGCTATGTGAAGAACACCGGGATCGGGACGCTGGTCTCCATGATGCTGCCCTACTCCGTCGCGTTCCTGGTGACCTGGCTGATCTTCCTCATCGGCTACTGGGCCCTGGGCATCCCGCTGGGCCTCCAGGCGCCCTATACTTTCCCCGGATGAGCCGAGTGATTGGAGGCCGACCATGAGTG
>JAWVYT010000563.1:0-1949 GCA_033722595.1 Longimicrobiales bacterium | reverse complement strand
GGCGGTGAGAGCTGGCGCACCGTCAACGACGACCGGAACGTGAACGACCGGCCGTTCTACTACAGCCGGATCTACGTGGACCCGACCAACGAGAACCGGGTCTACCGGGTCAGTGGCGACCTCACCATGAGCGAGGACGGCGGCCGGACGTTCGAGAACATCGCGCCGTGGTCCAGCGTGCACGTGGACCATCACGCGTTCTGGGCCCATCCGAACGGCCACACGATCGTCTCCGGCAACGACGGCGGGGTCTACTTCAGCCACTCGCGGGGCGACTCGTGGCGGTTCGTGGAGAACCTCCCGCTGGCGCAGTTCTATCATCTGAGTGTGGACGACGGCGTCCCGTTCAACGTATACGGCGGTCTCCAGGACAACGGCACCTGGCGCGGCCCGAGCCAGGTGTGGGAGACCCCCGGCTTTGCCGGCTCCAACATCATGGCCCACCACTGGGAGGAGCTCGGCTTCGGCGACGGGTTCGCCGCGCTGATCGATCCCACGGACCCGAACCTGGGCTACGGGATGAGCCAGCAGGGGAACCTCTACCGGTTCGACCTCAGGACGTCCGTCAGCGAGAGCGTGCGGCCGCCGGCGCCCGATGAGGACACGGAGCTCCGGTTCAACTGGAACGCCGGGATCGCCGTGGACCCGCACGACCCGACGATCCTCTACTACGGCAGCCAGTTCGTGCACCGGAGCCCGGACCGTGGCGAGAGCTGGGAGATCATCAGCCCGGACCTGACCACCGACGACCCGGGGAAGCAGCGGCAGGTGGAGTCCGGCGGGCTGACGCTGGACGTGACGGGCGCCGAGAACTTCACCACCATCCTGACCATCGCCCCGAGCCCGGTGGAAGAGGGCGTGATCTGGGTGGGCACGGATGACGGCAACGTCCAGGTCACGCGCGATGGCGGCGACAGCTGGACCAACGTCGTGGACCGCATCCCCGGCATCCCCGACACGACCTGGGTGCCCCATATCGAGGCGTCGAAGCACGTGGCCGGTCGGGCCTACGTGGTCTTCGACGACCACCGCCGCGGCAACTGGGAGACCTACGTCTACCGGACTGACGACTACGGTCGGAGCTGGGACGCGCTGAGCCCCGACCAGATCGACGGCTACGTCCACGTCATCGAGGAGGACCCCGCGGAGCCCGACCTGCTGTTCCTGGGCTCCGAGTTCGGGCTGTACTTCTCCCTGGACGGCGGCGAGAGCTGGAAGCGGTGGACCCCGGGGGACTACCCCGGGGGCGCGCCGACCCGGGCCCTGGTCGTGCACGAGCGGGATGCCGACCTGGCCGTGGGGACCCACGGCCGGGGCGCATGGATCATCGACGACATCCGGCCGCTGCGCGAGATGGCCGGCGGCCTGGAGCCGGGCCGCCTCCATCTGTTCGAGGTCCCGGACGCGATCCAGCATACGCGGGCGCTGAGCGGCCCGTTCTATTTCCCGGGCGACACCAAGTACCAGGGCCCGAACCGCCCGTACGGCGCCCTCATCAGCTACTACGTCTCGCCCGACCTGGCGGCATCGGTGGAGGACGAGGCCGGTCCGAGCCAGCCGGAGGCACCGGGCGGAGGGTTCGCGGCGTTCTTCGGCGGCGCCGGCCGGTCCACGGGCCCGGCCACGATCCAGATCATGCAGGCCGACACGCTGGTCCGGACGCTGAAGGGGCCCGCGAAGGCCGGCGTCAACCGGATCGCCTGGGGGCTGGAGCGGAAGGGGATCCCGGCACCGGACGCCGACGAGGATGACCCGGAGCCCGCCGGCCCCGAGGTCTTTCCCGGCCCGTACGACGTCCGGATGGTGATCGGAGAGGACACCGCCTACGGCAGCGTGACGGTGCGACCGGACCCGCGCGGGGGCAAGACGCGGGACGTGCTGGCCGCCAACCTGGAGCAGTGGCGCCGGGGCCAGGAGACGCTGGGCCAGCTCCGGGCCACCGCTCGGCG
>JAWVYT010000562.1:0-1950 GCA_033722595.1 Longimicrobiales bacterium | reverse complement strand
CCCCACGCGCCGCGGCACGGCCGAGCGCCCGCGGGTCCAGGACCGCGGCCAGGTCGCGGATCGTTCGACCGGGCGCCGTGACGGGCAGCCCGTCGAGGCGCCGGATCTCGTCGGATGAGAGGTCACCGCGACGGATGCGGACGCCAGGACGCTGCCGGCGGGCTGCCTCCGGAATCGTCACCTCCGGCGGCTCGCTGCTCCCGGGACGACGGATCAACCCCCACAGCCACCCGGCACTCTGATGGCTCAGTACGGCCCCCCGACCGCACGCCAGGACCGCCGCCATCTCCCGCGCCCGCAGCGGCTCCAGCGGACCGCGGAGGCTGCCGAGCAGGTACACGCCGCGATGGACCGGCCGCAGCCGTCCGCTGGCGATGTGCCGGTCCACGAACTTCGGCGACACGCCCTCCGCGATGAGCTGCCTGCGCGCGACGACGCCGTGCTGCCGCCCCGCCAGCTCGGCGACGAGAGCGTCCGGCTTCTTCTCTGCATTCATCGGGGCGAACCCTCCTTTCGTTGAGCGGGCGTGGGACGATCGGAGCGTTCACCCCGCCTCCAGGGGGAAACACTCCGCCGGCGGCCCGATTCCGGCCGCGATCGGAGCCTTCGCCTCGCCTCCGGGGGTGAATCCTCCGCCGGACCCGTGCATTGGCCGGCGATCGGAGCCTTCACCTCGCCTCCGGGGGAAAACACTCCACCCAGGCCGCGCCTCGCCGACGATCGGAGCGTTGGCCCCCGGACCTGCGCCGGACTGAGAGGGGCGCCCGGTCCGTGGCTCGAAGACCGACTTTCGAGGTCACATATGCTCCGTCAGGGGGTTTCCACCCGAGACGACGGCCCCGGAGACGACGCGCGACTTCCCCCCGAGACGACGGCCCCGCAGCCGACCCGCGACTCCCCCCGGACACGAGGGCCTCGAAGAGGACGCGCGGCCCCCTCCGAGGCGACGGCTCCGCAGACCACGCGCGGCCCATTCCGAAACGCGCGACCTGTCCGGCTGCCCCGACCCCCGCATCAATTCGCGGGCCGAGTGGGGCGCGTCCATGGCTGGATGAGACGGGACCGCTCGGGTCGGCGTGCCGGCCAATCGGGTTCCGGCCACGCCGGACGCCGAAGGGCTGCAGACTCACCGGACCCGTAGGGCTGCAGCGGGCTGGCAGCGGCTCCGGGACCGGTTCGACCTCCCCGAGGGGTACCCCGTCACAGGCACTATCGCCTCGCGCGGCCCTTGACACCGGCGTCGCGGCCCCCAATTTTTAGGCAAGACTAAACCTAGCGTGCACCATTATGCCTGATCCGATCCTGACACTCTCCATCTTCGCCGTCCTGGTGGCGGTCCTGGCCGTCGTGTTGTGGCCGGGCCGCGGGTTGTGGGCGCGCGTGCGTCGTGTGCGGCGGGAGACGGAGCGGGTGCGGCTGGAGGACGGGCTGAAGCACCTGCTGGACTCGGAGCGGTCGGGTCGGCCGGTGACGCTGGAGACGATGGCGGGGCGGCTGGAGGTGAGTCGCGGCGAGGCGTCGGAGGTGCTGACGAAGCTGACGGAGCGCGGCCTGGCCGTGGCGGGGCCGTCGGGGTACGGGCTGACGGAGGCGGGTCGCACGTACGCGCTCCGGATCCTCCGGACGCACCGGCTGTGGGAGCGCTACCTGGCGGACCGGACGGGCGTCCCGGCCACGGAGTGGCACGGGCATGCCGAGCGGGTGGAGCACGAGCTGACGGAGGCGGAGGCGGAGGAGCTGGCCACGCGACTGGGCGACCCGCGGTATGACCCGCACGGCGACCCGATCCCCACGGCCGCCGGCGAGATCCCGGCCCGTACGGGCACGCCGTTGAGCCGCGTGGAGCCCGGCCGGAGCGCGGTGATCCGCCACCTGGAGGACGAGCCGGACGCGGTGTTCGAGCGTCTGGTCTCGGCGGGGCTGGCGCCCGGCGAGGTGCTGGAGGTCCTG
>JAWVYT010000561.1:0-1952 GCA_033722595.1 Longimicrobiales bacterium | reverse complement strand
GGAGCGGCAGGCCGCGGAGCTCGCGGCCGTGGAAGCCGAGGCAGTCGAAGAGGTAGAGCGTGGCCGGGAGCTCGACGGTCGCCCGGTCGATGTCCAGCGGCCGGCTGAGCCGCGCCCGCTGCTGGAGCCGCTGGAAGCTCGGCACGCCCCGGTCGTCGTGCACCACCACCTCGCCGTCCACGACCAGGTCGTCGAACGGCAGCGCCTCGAGCGCGTCGGCGACCTCGGGGAACGACGCGGTCAGGTCGTTCCCCGCCCGGCTGATCAGGCGGGCCTCCCCCGCCTCCAGCCCCGCGATGATCCGGTAGCCGTCGTACTTGAGCTCGAAGACCCAGTCGGGGTCGCTGAACGCGTCGTCGCGGCTCTCGGCCAGCATCGGCTCCACCGACGACGCGAGCACTTCGCCGGCCGGCGCGTCCAGCGCGTCCAGCGCCTCCACGATCGGGCCCGTGGGGTCGTGCCCCTCCCCGAGCTCCTCGACGGTGAGGCCGCTCAGGATCGAGGCCTCGGGCAGCGTCCGGTCCTCCGACTCGAGGCCGTCCCGCTCCTTGATCAGGAGCCACTCCTTCTCCGTCTTCTTCATCTTCACGAGCGTCCACCGCCCGCGCAGCTTGTAGCCCCGGAGCTCGAAGAGCAGCTTCCCCTCCTCCAGCCCCTGCCGCGGATCCTTCAGCGGGACCCAGACCCCCCGGTCCCAGACGATCACCGGCCCCGCGCCGTAGTTGCCCTCGGGGATCACGCCCTCGAAGGACGCGTACTCCACCGGGTGGTCCTCCACGTGGATCGCGACGCGCTTCACCGACGTGTCGTACGACGGCGTCTTCGGCACCGCCCACGATTTCAGGACGCCATCGAGCTCGAGACGAAAGTCGTAGTGGGTCCGGGTGGCGGCGTGCTTCTGGACCACGAAGAGGCTGCCGGCGGAGGACGATGCGCCGCCGCCGGGCTCGGGGGTGCGGTCCAGCGAGCGCTTCCTGTGGTATTCGTCGAGGGGCTTCGGGGCGTCGGGCATCCGGGAGTTCTGCTAGGGCTCTTCCAGCGGGGCGAGGCAGGCATCCGGGTGTTCGACCGCAGATTACGCAGATTATTGCAGATTTGGGAGAGCGGGGCAATTCGGCCCCTGGCGGGGAAGGCCACGTGTCTGCGGGGCACAGAGCCGCACCAGTGAGGCGACGCGGAGGCTTCAGCCGTCGTCGTATCCCAGCACCACCCGTCTGACGCCGTTCTGCATGTTGGCCACATTGAAGTTGAGGATCAGCCCCAGGGTGCACCCCGACAGCTTGAGGTACGTCAGGGTCTGAGCCAGCTCGAGGCCGGTGATCTTCCGTATCGCCTTGATCTCCACCACCAGCGAGCGCTCCACTATGAAATCTGGCCGATACACCTTCCCCAACCGGCGGCCGTTGTACCAGACGCGCAGATACTGCTGACGCGCGTACCGCAGCTCGTCGTCACGAAGCTCCGCGGCGAGCGCCTCCTCGTAGGCCGACTCCAGCAGCCCCGGCCCGAGCCAGGAATGCACCCGGTACGCCGCCCCGATCACCCGGTACGACAGCTGATTCAGCCCTGTCCCCGAAATCTGCATCAATCTGCGTACTCTGCGGTCGCCATCCTAGCAGGTTGAGTCGTCCGGAAGGAAGAGTACGAGACGGACCGGGGCACCCCCATGGCCACAGCGGTCATTGACGTCCGGACATCTCCCCGGGAATATTCCCAACACCATGGCCCCACGCGCGATCGGCTCGGCAACCATCTCCTTCGGGCTCGTCTCCGTGCCGTGCAAGCTGTACACGGCGGCGGACAGCACGTCGGGGATCTCGTTCAACATGATCGACCCGGAGACGGGCTCCCGGGTGAAGTACAAGTACGTCCGGGCGTCGGACGGGGAGGAGGTCGACCGGTCGGAGCTGGTGAAGGGGTACGAGTTCGCCAAGGACCGCTACGTCACGTTC
>JAWVYT010000560.1:0-1954 GCA_033722595.1 Longimicrobiales bacterium | reverse complement strand
GGACCGAGAACATCAACCTCGCCCTCGACGTCGCGCCCCGGATCAAGGCCGGCACCGTCTGGGTCAACTCCACCAACCTCTTCGACGCCGCCTCCGGCTTCGGCGGCTACCGCGAGAGCGGCTTCGGCCGCGAGGGCGGCAAAGAAGGCCTGTGGGAGTACCTCCAGCCCGCCTGGAGAGCGACCACCGACCCCACCGCCGCGCGCGAGGAACACGCCACGACCGGGGAGCACGCCGCGAACCGGGAGCCGGCCGAGAACGAGGAGCCGGCCGAGGCCGGGGAACACGTCGCGAACGAAGAGAGCCCCCCCGAGAACGAGTACGACTACGACAACGAAGCGGTGCACTCACAACCGGAAACGCAGCCCGGCCGCGAGCCCGGGGCCGCCGCGTCCACCGCCCCGCCCGTCGACCGCACCGCCAAGCTCTACATCGGCGGCAAGCAGCGCCGTCCGGACGCCGGCTACTCGCTGGACGTGACGGCCCCGGACGGCCGGCGCCTCGGCGAAGTGGGGAAGGGCAACCGCAAGGACATCAGGGACGCGGTCGAGGCCGCGCACCGTGCGGAGCCCGGCTGGCGGACCACCGCGGCGCACACCCGGGCCCAGATCCTCTACTACATCGGGGAGAACCTCGCCGCCCGCACTGACGAGTTCGCCGCCCGGCTCCGGAGCCAGGGCGCGCCGGCCGACCGCGCGCGGCTCGAGGTCGAGGCCGCCGTCCGTCGCCTGTTCGCGTACGCGGCGTGGGCGGACAAATGGGACGGTGCGGTGCACCATACGCCGATCCGGAACGTGACGCTGGCCATGCCGGAGCCCATCGGGGTCTTCGGCATCGCCTGTCCGGACCCGCTCCCGCTCCTGGGGTTCGTCTCCGCCGTGATGCCGGCGGTGGCCGTGGGGAACGCCGCGGTCGTGCTCCCCTCCACCACGGGGCCGCTCACGGCCACCGACCTCTACCAGGTACTCGATACGTCCGACGTGCCCGGTGGGGTCATCAATATCGTGACGGGGCCGCGGGCGGAGCTGACCGACGTGCTCGCGGCGCACTACGATGTCGACGCCTTCTGGTACTTCGCCGACGACGGTGGGGGCGGCACGGTGGAGCGGCTGTCGGCGGGGAACATGAAGCGGACGTGGGTCTCCCCCCGGCGCGACTGGTGGGACCCGGTCCAGGGTGAGGGCACGGAGTTCCTCCGGCACGCCACCCAGCCGAAGAACATCTGGGTTCCCTACGGCGCATGAAGCGTGGCACGACCAGCTTCCGGGTGCGCTATGGGGAGACGGACCAGATGGGCCTCGCGTACCATCCCAACTACCTGGTCTGGTGCGAGATCGGCAGGACCGAGTACATGCGCGAGCTCGGGGTGCCGTACGCGGAGCTGGAGCGGCAGGGGATCTTCCTGGCCGTGGCCGACGCGTCCGTTCGGTACGGCGCCGCCGCGCACTACGACGACCACGTCCGTGTGGAGACCTGGGTCGACTCCGTGAAGTCCCGGACCATCACGTTCGGCTACGAGATCCACCGGACGGAGCCGGACCCCGCCCGGCTGGCGCGGGCGACCACCACCCTGGTGTGCATCGATGGGGACGGTCGCACCCGGCGGCTGCCCGACACGGTGCGGGAGCTGTTCGGCCCGTGACCCGCCCGATCGTGCTCGTCCTGGCCGCCGGGCTCGCCTGGGGCTGCAGCGTCCCGGCACAGGGTCCTATGCCGGAGGGACCGGAGCGGCCGGCCGTGACGCTGGCGGACCCGGAGATCCGGGCCCTCGCCCGGGTCCTCCGCCTCGAGGACACCCGCCGGTACGAAGCAACCGTCTTCGAGCAGCTGGCCGCGGGCTCCGAGGAGGTCCGCAGACGGGTGGCGCTGGCCGCCGGTCGCATCGGCGACCCCGCGGCCGTCCCGCTCCTGATCGGCCTCCTGGACGATGACGCCAGCACCGCCGTGCGGGCGG
>JAWVYT010000559.1:0-1960 GCA_033722595.1 Longimicrobiales bacterium | reverse complement strand
GGCCGAACTTGTCGGCCTGGTGCATGAGCCGGAGCGCCTTCCGGTACCCCTCGGGGTGAGGCATCCCGAAGTTGCGGTGCAGGTTCTCCTTCATGTCCCGGCCTCGCTGGTGGCCAATGACCATGACGGTCCGGCCGTCGAGTCGGGCCCAGCCGCCCACGACGGACTCGTCGTCACGGTAGGCCCGGTCGCCGTGCATCTCGAGGAAGTCGTCGAACACCCGCTCCAGGTAGTCCAGCGTGAACGGGCGTTCCTGATGTCGCGCCAGCTGCACTCGCTCCATGGGCGAAAGCGACTCGTAGGCGTCCTTCTTCATCTCGTTCAACTTGGACTCCAGCGTTCCGATCTCCGCGCTCGCGTCCAGACCTCGGGCCCCGGCCACCTCCCGGAGCCGCTCGATCTGCTCCTCCAGCTCCTGGATCCCCCGCTCGATGTCGAGATTGGATGATGCCATCGGCTATCCCTCCGTGCGAACGAGTCGGACCCGGTCCGACCCGAACAGCTCCTTCAGCTCGCTCATCAGGTCCGGCGAGGGCTGTACCGTCAGGCTCCGCGAGCGGAACCGTCTCGTCCCGCTCCGCCCGCCGCCGGATCCGTTCCCTCCGTGCACCGAACCGTTGTCCAGCGTGACGTAGAACGGCGCCGGGCCGGGGTTGCCCTTCAACACCGCCGTCGCCGCCGCGATCCGCTCCACGGGCTCGCCCCGGCTCAGCCGGATCTCGAGCCCGATGGAGCCGGCCTCCCGGACGGCCGCCAGCGGCATGGCCTCGTCCAGGAAGATCGGCGGGTCCTCCTCGTCCCGGTCCCGGCCCGAGACCTGGCCCCGGACGAGCACGGCGGCGTCCTGCTCCAGCACGTCCCGGTGCCGCTCCCAGACCTCGCCGAACGCCAGCACCGTGGCCGTGCCGTGGAAGTCCTCCACGGTGATCCGGCCCCACTCCTGACCGTTCCGCTTCGAGATCTGGCGGCTCACGGCCGTGACCACGCACGGCAGCTCCACGTTCCGGTCCCGGTGCTCCGGGAGCGTGGCCGACGTGACGCCGCCGAACAGCGCCATCTCGTCGCTGAACTTCTCCAGCGGGTGCCCGCTGATGAAGAAGCCCAGCACCTCCTTCTCCCTGGCCAGCCGCTCCGCCTCCGGCCACTGCGGCACGTCCGGCAGCGACGGCGCTTCCCGGACCGGCGCCTCGCCGCCCACGTCGAAGAGCGAGCCCTGCCCACTCTCGGCGTCCGCCTGCCGGAGCTGCGCCTCGCCCACCGCCTGCTCCAGCCCGGCCATGAGCTGGGACCGGTGGCCGAACGAGTCGCACGCGCCCGCGGCGATCAGCGCCTCCAGCGCGCGCTTGCCCACGGCCTTCAGGTCCACCCGCGTGGCCAGGTCGAACAGCGACTCGAACGCGCCGCCCTCGGCCCGGGCGTCCAGGATGCTTCGCACCGCACCCTCGCCCACACCCCGGCACGCGCCCATCCCGAACCGGATCGTGGTGTCGCCGACCGGCGTGAACTTCCAGCCGCTCTCGTTGACGTCCGGGGGCAGGACCTGGATGCCGTCGTCGTGGCCGGGGACGTGCCGCGCCATCTCCCGGCACTCGGCTATGTACTTTACCACGTCGTCGGTCTTGTCTACAACCGAGGACAGGAGCGCGGCCATGAACTCCGCCGGGTGGTGGACCTTGAGCCACGCGGTCTGGTAGCTCAGCAGCGCGTACGCCACCGAGTGGGCCCGGTTGAAGCCGTAGCGGCCGAACGTCTCGATCTGCTCGGCGATCTCCGACGCCGTCCGCCGCTCCACGCCCCGCTCCACGGCCCGGGTGATGAACGTCTCGATCTGAGCGGCGATGAGCTCGGCGTCCTTCTTCCCCATGGCCTTCCGCATCACGTCGGCCTCGGCCAGCGTGAAGCCTGCCAGGACCTGGGCGATCCGCATCACCTGCTCCTGGTAGACGATGACGCCGTACGT
>JAWVYT010000558.1:0-1961 GCA_033722595.1 Longimicrobiales bacterium | reverse complement strand
GGGAGATCGAGACGTTGAGCAGCGCCACGGTGAAGGCGGTCATGTCCATGCCGGACTACGCCGACCGGATCCGGGAGCAGGGGAAGCTGGTGGAGCGGTATCACATCGTGGGGCGCCATGGCGGTGCGTGGATCTACGACGTGGACTCCAACGAGGAGCTGGAGCGGCTCCTGGCCCAGGCGCCAGTCTACAACATGTCCCGCTACCAGGTGCTGCCGCTGGCGGAGATGAAGGGGCCCGAGCGGGTGATGAAGCCGGAGTAGGTTCGACGCCATGAGCCCCCCGCGAGCGATGCCCATGTCGAACCCGCCGAAAAGGACACGCCGGCCCAACGCCTGCGTCCCGGCCTTCGTGCTGATCGTCGCGGCCGCACTCGTCCCGCCTCCCGTCCTCGCCCAGGGCGGGGCGGGGCAGGGGGATCCGGCGGCGGACGACGGGCCGGATGCCGCGCCCTTCGCGGTCCCGCGCCTCTCCGGCCCGATCGAGCTCGACGGGCGGGTCGACGAGGCGGCGTGGGCGGCCATCGACCCGCTGCCCCACGTCGTGCACATGCCCACGTTCCGGGGGGAGCCGACGGCGCCGACGGAGCTCCGGGTCGCGTACGACGACCGGTACCTGTACGCGTCGTGCCGGGCGTACGTCCGGGACCCGTCGCACATCCGGGCGCCGTCGCTGGAGCGCGATGACGGCAGCTTCGCGAACGACTGGTGCGTGGTCAACCTGGACACGTACGACGACAACGAGACGGCGTGGGTCTTCGGCACGTCGCCCGCGGGGATCCGGACGGAGGCGGTCTTCCCGGGCGACGGGACCGGCGCCCCCAACTTCACCTGGTCCACCTTCTGGGACGCCGCGGCGTCGCGGGACGGCGACGGCTGGTACGCGGAGATCCGGGTCCCGCTGTCCAGCCTGCGGTTCCAGCCGGAGGCGGGGACGGACTCGGTGGTCATGGGGGTCGCCATGTGGCGGAGCCTGTCGCGGGCCAACGAGGTCCACGTCTGGCCGGCGATCCCGCCCCGGTGGGGGTTCCCCATCAGCTTCCTCAAGGCGTCCCGGTTCCGCGACGCCGTGTTCACCGGGATCGAGCCGACGCGACCGCTCTACGTCACGCCCTACGCGCTGGGCGGCCGCGGGCGGACCCACGTGCTGGACGACCCCGGCACGGCCTACACCGCCGATACCGACCGGGTCGCGGACGTGGGCCTCGACGCGAAGTACCTGCTGGCGTCGAACGTGGCGCTCGACGTCACCGTGAACACCGACTTCGCACAGGTCGAGGCCGACAACCAGCAGGTCAACCTGACCCGGTTCTCCCTCTTCTTCCCGGAGAAGCGACAGTTCTTCCAGGAGCGCGCGGCCATCTTCGACTTCCCGCTGGGCGGGTTCGACCGGCTGTTCCACTCCCGCCGGATCGGGATCGTCGACGGGCAGCAGGTGCCGATCCACGGCGGCGTACGGCTCGTGGGCCGCACCGGCGGCTGGGACGTGGGGCTCCTGGACATGCAGACCGCCGCCACCGCGCTGGCGCCGTCGGAGAACATGGGCGTGCTCCGGCTCCGGCGCCGCGTGTTCAACCCGAACTCCTACATCGGCGGGATCGTGACCACCCGGATCGCCGAGGCGGGCCGCGGGGCCAACATCGTCTACGGGGTCGACGCCGTGGTCCGTGTCGCCGGCCAGGACTACCTGACCGTCAACGCCGCGCGCTCCCACGACGACCCCGGGACCGACCCGGCCACCCCCGAGCCCGAGGTCGCCGATCCCACCCTCGCCGAGCAGTCGCTGCTCCGGCTGGCCTGGGACCGACGCGGCGTCGACGGGTTCACCTACGGCGCCGAGGTGGTCCGGGCCGGCGCCGCGTTCGACCCGGACCTCGGGTTCCTCCGCCGACGCGACTACACCAGCGCCGCTGCGGAGGCCGGCTACGGGTGGCGGCCGGGCGAGGCGTCGCCGGTGCTCCG